>JANORY010000184.1:0-2037 GCA_031415535.1 Burkholderiales bacterium
GGTAGTTCAAGCGCCAACATTTGCTGCAGGCTCGAAGGTTTCATAGTCTCAAATTTACTTCAGATTTGTCGCAGGCGGAAACGACAGAAAGCGTAGGATAGGCGGCAGTATATTCGTCCAGGAGACCGCTCGTTGAAAACCCCGCTTGAAGGCATTACCGTACTCGATCTCAGCCACGCGCTCGCTGGACCTTACTGCTCGACCATGCTGGCAGATTTTGGCGCCAATGTCATCAAGATCGAGCCACCCGAGCATGGCGATATTGCGCGTGCCTGGGGCGTACCCTTGCCCGGCGGCGAATATTCGTATTTCGTCGGTCTGCACCGTAACAAACGCGGCGTGGCGATCGACTTCAAGCATCCGCAGGGCAAGGCACTGTTCTTTGAGTTGCTCGAGAAGGCCGACGTGGTGCTGGAGAACTATCGGGTCGGTGTGCTGGATAAATTGGGCATCGGCTACCGCGTCGGCAGCCAACGCAACAAAAAAGTTATTTACTGCTCGGTCTCCGGCTTTGGCCAGGACGGCCCGTATCGCGATCGTGCCGCACTCGATTTGATCCTGCAAGCGGAAAGCGGCATGATCAGCATGACCGGCGACGAAGGCAGCAGGGGCAGCCGTGCCGGCACCTCGATTGCCGACCTGACCGCCGGCTTGAACGCGACCATTGGCATTTTGCTGGCGCTGCGCGCGCGCGACGCCTCGGGCGAAGGTCAACTGGTTGATGTCTCAATGCTCGAAGGTCAGCTCTCGCTGCTCGGCATCACGATCGCCGGCTTCTTGGCCGATCAGGAAATCCCGAAACCGATGGGCACGGCGTACAAGGCGCTGCTGCCGTATCAGGTCTTTCGCACCCAATCACGCGATATTGCGATTGCCGTCGGCAGCGACAAGTTGTGGAAAGTGTTCTGTCCACTGATGGGCCGCCCTGATCTGACCAACGACCCGCGCTACCGGACCAATATCGATCGCGCTGGCAATCGAGATAGCCTCATCGACACCTTGCAACAGGTGTTTCTGACCAAAACCTATGAACAATGGGAACCCTTGTTCCTTGCGCAAGGCGTACCGTTCGGTGCCACCAATAACCTGGCCGAAGTAGTCGATCATCCGCAAGTCAAGGCACGCGGCGTTATGGTCAAAATGGATCATCCACGCGCAGGCCCAGTGCAGATGGTCGGTGTACCGATGCGCTTGTCGAAGACCCCTGGGTCATTGCGCACTGCGTCACCGGCGATTGGTGAACACACCGACGAAGTGCTGAAGGAAATGCTTGGGATGACTCAGGCTCGGATTGACGGACTGCGCAAGGAAGGCGCTTTTGGCCGTCGGTGAATGGCTGAAATTGTTGGTCATGCAGCAGCTCAGGGTTAAGTTTGGCGACACGCTGCAGCCTACTTCTTCACCTATAGTGACGACAAATTTAACAAAGTTGACATTAGCGTGCATGCAAAGGGCGGGTTGTCTCAAGATGCTCGGCGGAATCTTGATCAGGAACCGGACGATTCCTTACCTGAAGTAAGCTTGGACCAGGCCGAGGCCGTTTCATCGGTTCAGCGCCGACTCTGGTTTCTGCGCGAGCAGCATCCTGAGTCAGTCGCAGAAAACCTGCCTATGTCCTGGCGAGGTTCTGGAGCGCCCGACTTGCCGGCCCTGGCACGTGCCTTCGAAACGCTGGTTGAACGTCATGAAGTGCTGCGAACTCATCTGGATTTTCATGAGCGCACATTCAGGCTCAAACCCGCCACGTCGAAGCAACCCATACTGGAGATCATCGATCAGAGCGATAGTCCGGCGATAGCCGAAGACCACCAAGCGCTGCAACGGCAATTCTTCCAGCGACGATTTGATTTCCGCAACCAAGCCTTGATCAGGGCACAATTGATCCGATGCTCGAAGCAATCGTTCTTGCTCAATGTCTGTACGCATCACAGCGCGTTTGACGGTTGGTCCGCCGCCATCTTGAATCACGAACTCAGTCTGTTGTACTCGGCCGAGCTTGCAAATTCGAGTGCAAATTCGGCGGCAATTTCGATGCCA
>JANORY010000185.1:0-3232 GCA_031415535.1 Burkholderiales bacterium
TGGCGATGCAGCGGCCATGCCGGTGCGTGCGTTCCTGAATAATTACTGGAAAGAGTTCGAGTACCACATCGAACACAAGACCTGTCTGGTGCCGCAGTACATCTGACAGTATCGAATCGAATCGTTATTGCGCTGTTTGAATACGCTTTATTTATTGAGTTGAACGACTGATGGTTGAGCTGGAAATCGACGGAAACAAGGTGCAGGTGCCCGAAGGCAGCATGGTCATGCATGCGGCCGACAAGCTTGACATCTATGTGCCGCATTTCTGTTACCACAAGAAATTGTCGATCGCCGCCAACTGCCGCATGTGCCTGGTCGATGTCGAAAAGGCACCGAAGCCGATGCCGGCCTGTGCGACGCCGGTCTCCAACGGCATGAAGGTCTACACACGATCGGAGCGAGCCATCAAGGCGCAAAAAGGCGTGATGGAGTTTCTGCTGATCAACCATCCGCTCGTCTGCCCAATCTGCGATCAGGGCGGCGAATGTCAGTTGCAGGACCTGGCAGTCGGTTATGGTGGTTCTTCGTCGCGCTACAGCGAAGAAAAGCGCGTGGTGTTTCACAAGTCACTGGGTCCATTGGTCAGCGCCGAGGAAATGAGCCGCTGCATACACTGCACGCGCTGCGTGCGCTTCGGTCAGGAAGTCGCCGGCGTCATGGAACTCGGCATGGGCGGGCGTGGCGAGCATTCGGAAATAATGAGCTTCGTCGGCCGCTCGGTCGACTCGGAGTTATCCGGCAACATGATCGATGTCTGTCCGGTCGGCGCACTGACCTCGAAGCCGTTTCGCTACAGTGCCCGCACTTGGGAATTGTCACGCCGCAAATCGGTCGCGCCGCATGATGCGCTCGGATCGAACCTGGTCGTGCAGGTCAAGAACAACCAGGTCATGCGAGTGGTGCCGCTTGAGGACGAGACGCTCAACGAATGCTGGATCTCGGACAAGGATCGCTTTTCCTACGAAGCGTTGAACTCTGATCAGCGCCTAACCAAACCGATGCTCAAGCAGGGCGGGGTGTGGCGCGAAGTCGACTGGCAAACCGCACTTGAGTACTGTGTGCTGGCGTTCAAGACGGCGCGAGCCGACTACGGTGCTCAGCAGATTGGTGCCTTGTTATCGCCGCACTGTACGAGCGAAGAGTTGTATCTGGCCACGCGCCTGATGCATGGCCTGGGCAGCGATAACGTTGACCATCGTTTGCGACAGTATGACTTCAGCGCTGATGCGCCGAAGGTTGGCGCTGCGGCGGGTGCCGTCGCATCCACGGGTGCTGTGGCAACGATGCCGACCGCCTGGCTTGGCATGAAGGTTCAGGATATCTCCACGCTCGATCGGATGTTCATCATCGGCTCCTTCCTGCGCAAGGATCAACCGCTGATTGCCGCCCGAATTCGTCAGCGCGTCAAGCGCGGTGCGAAGGTCAGTATCTTGCACGCGGTGGATGACGATCTGTTGATGCCGCTGTTCGCGAAAGCCATCATTGCGCCCAGCCAGTGGCTCGCGCTGTTGGGCGAAGTGCTGGCGGCGGTCAGCCAGAAACTCCAGCAGTCGCAAGGCAATCAGCCGGCTGCCCAGATATCGGTGAGCGCGCAGGCAATCGCCGCAAGCCTGTGTTCAGGCACGCGACGCGCGATTTTGCTGGGCAGCGCGGCGATTCAACACAAAGAGTTTTCGCAACTGCATGAGCTCGCCCAAAAGCTCGCTGAACTAACCGGTGCCACTTTGAGCGTCTTGCCCGAAGCGGCTAACAGTGTCGGTGCTGGTTTGATTGGCGCGGTGCCGCGAGTCGGCGGTGCTAATGCACGGCAAATGATCGAGAAGCCGCTGAAGGCGTATTTGTTGATGAATGTCGAGCCCGGTCTGGATCACGGCCGACCGCAACAAGCCGTGCAAGCGATGGAGCAGTCGCAGACCGTGATCTCGATGGCAATGTTCAAGACCACCGAGAATCTGCATCTGGCCGATTGCCTGTTGCCGCTCGCCCCATTCACAGAAACCGCTGGCACCTTTGTGAATTGTGAAGGTCGCATGCAATCGTTTAATGGTGTCGTGCGACCGGCCGGCGATACCCGTCCCGGCTGGAAGGTACTAAGAGTGCTTGGGACCATGCTCGATTTACCTGGCTTCGAATATGAGACTGTGGAAGCGGTTCGTGCCGAGGCCTTGCCTGAAGGTATTCTGAATCTGCTGTCGAATCGATTGGCGGCGCATCCGACGCGAGACTCGGGCGCTGGCAGTGCTTCCGGCAACGCCATTGATAGCACCGAGCAAGGCGACTACGAGCGTATTGCCGAGGTGCCGATTTACGGGGCCGATCCCCTGGTGCGTAGGGCACCGAGCTTGCAGCAAACGCGCGATGCAGCCGCTGCTACCGCTCGCATGAACGCTGCGACGCTCGCCAAAATTGGCGTGGCCTCCGGCCAGCGTGTCAAGGTCAGCCAGGGTGCCTCAGGCGAGGCGGTATTCGAATCGCGGCTCGACGCGACGGTGGCCGACGGTGTGCTGCGGATTGCCGCCGCCAGCCCTGGTAGCGCCACCTTGTCGGCGATGGTCGGCAGGTTGCGCGTGGTCAAGCTCTAGTCGATCACCATGGACTCAATCGTCAACTCGATCTTCAGCTTCGGTATCGGCGCGCTGGGTGCCGTCTGGCCGGTGGTCTGGACGCTGGTCAAGATCATTCTGGTGGTCATACCGATCCTGTTGTCGGTGGCCTACCTGACGCTCTGGGAGCGCAAGATGATCGGTTACATGCACGGTCGCATTGGCCCGAATCGAGTTGGGCCATTCGGCTTATTGCAGCCGATCGCCGATGGCATGAAGCTGATTCTGAAAGAGATCATCATACCGAGTCAGGCCAGCAAGGTGCTGTACCTGATTGGTCCGGTCATGACCATCATGCCGGCGATGGCTGCCTGGGCGGTGATTCCGTTCGGACCGGAAACGGTGCTTGCCAATGTCAACGCCGGTCTGCTGTTGCTGATGGCGATCACGTCGATGGAAGTCTACGGTGTCATCATTTCCGGCTGGGCCTCGAACTCGAAGTACGCCTTCCTGGGCGCAATTCGGGCGTCGGCGCAAATGGTGTCGTATGAACTGGCGATCGGCTTTGCGCTGGTGGTTGTGCTGATGGTCAGCGGCAGCCTGAACATGATCGACATCGTCAACGGACAGGGCAAGGGCTGGTTCGCCGAGCGCGGCGCGACGTTCCTGTCGTGGAACTGGCTGCC
>JANORY010000186.1:0-1453 GCA_031415535.1 Burkholderiales bacterium
GGTTTGGTCGTGTTCGACACCGGAAACAATGTCGGTATTACTGAAGGCAAGTGCAAGCAGTATTGGGATCCGGGTCAGTGCGACTTTCTCAAGCCGAACCAGACAAAGGAAACGACCATTGACGGCTGGCTGAAGAAAATCGGCAAGACCACCGCCGACGTCAAAGTCGTCGTCACCTCGCACTCGCACCTGGACCACATCGGCAACATCGAGATGTTCCCGAAGGCAATTCATGTGCTGCAGAAAAAGGAGCTCTATCAGGCTTGGTTTCCGGAGAAATTCCAGGGCCGCACTAGCCCAGGCACCTTCGTTATGGCCGATATCGATAACGCGCGCGAGTTCAACTACCTGGAACTCGAAGGCGACTACGATTTGTTCGGCGACGGCAGCTTGATGATCCTGTCCACCCCGGGCCACACACTCGGGCATCAGTCGCTCAAGGCCAAGCTGGCTGGTGGCCGCACGCTGATCATGGCGCAAGACGCGATCTGGATGCAGGAGAACATGGACGGCTTCCCGGCCGGACTGAACTACAGCGTCCTCGATTACAACAAGTCGGTGAACCGCCTGAAATTCATGCGCGACCTGGAAGGCGCGGAAGTCCTGTATGGGCACGACCAGGACCAGTGGGGTAAGGGCGGCGACAGGTGGCATAAGTAGAGCGGACCGCATCAACTGTCCGTATTGCGCCTGAACACCCTCCCGGCGAAAAAAGGTCCTGTGCGCAGGACCTTTTTTTGTTCGTGCCCTCGTTTCAATTTACTGATGAGCCTGTGACCAGCGTATGCCGAGCCCCGTGATCGAACTGGAGTCCGTAGTCAAACGTTATGGCTCGCGCACGATCATCCATGGGATTTCGTTCAGCGTTGCGAAGGGCGAGATCGTTGGTTTTCTCGGCCCAAACGGTGCCGGCAAGACTACGACCATGCGCATGATTGCCGGCGCCACTGCGGCCTGCTCCGGCAAGGTCAGCGTAGCCGGATTCGACATGGCGACGCAGAATCAAGAGGCCGCGCGCCGCATCGGCTACCTGCCCGAGCACCCGCCGCTGTACGACAGCTTGCAGGTCGATGCCTACTTGCGCTTCGTCGCCAAGGTCAAAGGCGTGCCACGCGCCGGTGTTGCTCGCGAACTCGACCGGGTCTGCTCCGCCTGCCGCCTGCAATCGGTGTTTTATCGCGAGGTCTACAAACTATCGAAGGGCTATCGCCAGCGGCTGGGCTTGGCGCAGGCCCTGCTCGGTTCACCCGAGGTGCTGCTGTTGGACGAACCCACCAGTGGCCTTGATCCGGGCCAGATACAAGAGACACGTGAAGTGATCCGCTCGTTCGGCGAGCAGCATGCGGTACTGCTCTCGACTCATATCTTGCCCGAGGTCACGATGATCTGTCAGCGTGTGGCGATCATCAACAACGGGCGTTTGCTGGCGGTTGATTCGCCGCAGGGCTTGCAG
>JANORY010000187.1:0-3302 GCA_031415535.1 Burkholderiales bacterium
CGGGTTTGAAGAACCCCCCGCAAAACAAGCACTTGCTCTGTCCGCGTTGCGCCATCGCCGCTCCCCGACCGGGTCGAGCGGGCGAACCCCAGCGGCCGCGCGCACACCCAGCGCAGCTAGTCTGAAGAAGATGGAATCAACTCCGAAGAAGACGCGTCAAAGACGATGGTTCGAAGAAGACGCAAGGCGAAGAAAACGCAGTTTCAAACCGGCCAAAAACAGGCAGTTTCGAGTCGCCACCCACAATCAAGATTGAATTGAAAGACGAAACCTTTCGGGGGAATCGTTTCGAGGGTGCCTTTACTGGGAAACTTCGACAAGATCAGGAAGAAGCCACGAACGCGATGCGTCGTTCCGACATTGGCGTGTTATGTGCACCGACGGCCTTCGGCAAGACGGTGACGGCGGCAGCGATGATCGCCCACCGCCGCACCAATACCCTGATACTGGTCCATCGCACTGAATTGCTTCGCCAATGGCAAGAGCGGCTAAGAGTGTTTCTAAACGTGGGCAAGGAAGTGGTGGGGACCATAGGCGGCGGAAAACCCAAGCGTACCGGTATCATCGATATTGCCGTCATGCAGTCATTAACGCGCAAAGGCACCATTGATCCGTTGGTCGAGGAGTATGGCCATGTCATCGTTGATGAATGCCACCACATCGGTGCGAGTTCCTTCGAAGAAATTCTCAAGCGGGTCAAAGCATCGTTTGTACTCGGCCTGACAGCAACACCGTTTCGACGCGACGGTCTGCATCCGATCATTTTTATGCAGTGCGGGCCAATCCGCCATAAGGCAGCCAGTCCGGCGGGCGCGCCGCGAGATCTGGCGGTGGTGCCACGGTTTCGGGCGAATCGTATCGGGATGCCTGTGCACGGGGGGATTCAAGACATCTTTCAGATACTGGTCAACGATCGAGCTCGAACGCAAGAGATCACCGAGAATATTCTCGCGGCATTCGCTCAAGGCAGACGTGTTCTGGTGCTCACTGAGCGCACCGAGCATCTCGAGAGCTTGGGGGCGGCCTTGGTTCGTCAGGGCAATGTTCCGTTCCTGTTGCATGGGCGGATGTCCAGGAAGCAGAGGGCCAATCTATTGCTCGAACTGGAAGCGCTGCCTCCCGATGCTGCAAGAATACTGCTCTCAACCGGTAAGCTCGTGGGTGAAGGATTCGATCATCCGCCGCTCGACACGCTGGTACTCGCCATGCCGGTGTCTTGGAGGGGGACTCTTCAGCAGTATGCTGGACGCCTTCACCGTGAGCATGCCAACAAGGCAGAAGTCAGAATCATCGACGTGGTCGATCTCGGGCACCCAATGCTGCAACGGATGTGGACTAAACGTCAGGCCGGCTACCGCGTGATGGGATATCGCATGGACGAGGCAGGCTTGATTTAAGCCGTCATTGAGCTGCGATATCGATCGCGAATGCTCAGAACGATCAGAGTGTTATCGATTCTCGATTTAATTCAGTTCTTCGACTTTTCGCCAAAACGCCGGTTTGCGGCCGTGACGAGCGCGAATACGGACGTCATAATCCGCGCGCGTTTCCAGGCTTTGATAATCGGCGATTCGCGGCGCAAGTTCTTGCAGTCTTTTCCAATATTTAGCTGCATGACTGTAGGCGGGTGAATACGCACGATCCAGGATGTCCTCGAGCAGCGCCCGATAGCAGGCCACCGCACCCAAGGTCGCCCCCGTATGCGCAAAGGTCTCCGCCAGCGCTGACAGCGCCATATACAGACCGCCTTGCAATGCCGGGGCTGCCGCGACAATCAGCGTTTCGGCGCCGGTCACGTCACTCAATCGAATCAACAGCTCGGCGGCGGTAACTGGATCCGTCTTAGACTGAGCGCGCAAGCGGGCCGCATCGTGCGCCGATTGAGCGGCGTCTGCGTCCAGCACCGCCAGCCATCGCTCGAAGGTAAACACCGATGGACGCGCTTCAAACGCCTGTTCGCGCAACTGGCGGACTTCCGCGACCCGGCCCAAGGCGCTGTACGCGTCATCCAGGCAACTCAGACGATCGGATTCGAACCGGGAGGGCCAGGGCCCATCCAGCCAGCGAAGCGCACCGGCCGGGTCAGCAAAGCGAACGTAGTTCTGCGCAATGTGCAGGCGCTGCAATTCATTGGGGTCAGGTGAGTCCAGTAATGCTGCGCGTTCAGAAAGCTTTGGATCACGCAGTGATTCGGCGATCAAACTCATCGCAATCTGCCATTGCTGATGGCGGCCGGCCGTCTGCCCGGAATCACTCGAGGCTGGTCCCTCTCGGAATCGAAGCTCGCAATCGGCGGCCATGGCTCGAAGCACCGGCTCACTGATCGCCAAATGGGCATGTCGAATCAGCGCTTCGCGCGCACCGTATTCATCGGTGAAATAGAGTTCGAGCATCCGTCGGGCAATTTCGGATTCATTGACCCCGGCTGCCCTGGCGCAGTCCAGCCAGGCAACACAAACTTCTCTCAGAAAATCCCCGACCGTCGCATTGGAATCATCAATGCGATCAAAAAGCTTGCCGTCGTTCTGAATCAGTCGTTCGAGAATCGATAGCGCCGCTTTTGGATCCACGGGTTGCAGGTGTATCCGCACTTGTTCGAGAAGATCACGAAACGGCTGGACGGCCCGATAGGCGGCGCCAGCCGGAACAAAACCGGATGAATTCAAAAGTGCAGTTAGCCGCTTTCGAATCACGCCCGCGATTTGCTTGGCATCGGCACCGAGCACGAACAGTTCCATCCGATCGTTCATGCGCTGATTATCGGGCAGCTCGCCCAGCACCAGTTCGAGCAGTTGATCCCTGGATAGTGACCGGGCCACGACCTCGTGGTCGACGGGTGCGTCCTGACCTTCGGCAGAATCGTTCATGGAAACCGAAAAACTTCACCCCTACCCTGCGTGACCGAGCACATCGCCATCGTCGCGAACGAGATCGAGCCAGCGTTCGAAATCGGCCTGGTTCATCGCGGTGAGGCGTTTAACAAGTCCGGGCATGTCGGAGTTCCAGTCGGCCAACATTACGTAAAGCGCCGTGTAAGCCACGACGCCGCTGTAAAACGCGAGGTGCAATGAAGCGTTCTCCGACGGCCCTAATTTGATGAAGAGCTGATGTAGCTGTTCGAGACTCGTGCGCAACTTCTCGCCAACGTAGTCGAGCGGCGGGCCAAAGCGGACTTCTTCCTTTTGATACGGCGGGCCGCGCATTTTGATGTGGTGGTTCATGAAAGTCTCCAATCAGGGAACTTCAGCGATGGGTCGCTATGGAATTGGTGGGTGTTGTCGTCATTTTAGCCAATACGCGCC
>JANORY010000188.1:0-3952 GCA_031415535.1 Burkholderiales bacterium
GGCAGTGAGCGCGCTGGGGACGCTGAGTGAAGACCCCACCGCATTCTGCTGGGACGCGGTGAATAACCGGCTGATTGCTCATGGAGATTTATAAAAGTCCGTGCGTGCAGAGTTTTTTACGAAGTGTATTTCGATTGATGCCCAGCATTTCGCTGGCTCGAAGTTGATTGCCGTGGGCTTGTTTCATGACTACTTCGAGCATCGGTCGCTCG
This sequence comes from Burkholderiales bacterium, assembly GCA_031415535.1. Taxonomy (GTDB): domain Bacteria; phylum Pseudomonadota; class Gammaproteobacteria; order Burkholderiales; family Burkholderiaceae_E; genus JANLTP01. Next base: position 213 of record JANORY010000188.1, read on the forward strand.
ACTGCGGTGATCACCATTTCGTAGATCGATCGGGGCGAAGTTCCTTCCAGGTCCTTGAAGTATTTCTCAAGGCTGCGGGTTACTGCATCGTCAATTGTTTGGGGCTTGGTCATGCCAGCCTTCTCCTGTCGAATGACCGATCGTTAGCGGCAGCGGGCGTTTCGGACGCCGGATCCAGGCTACAACCAGAGTCATATTCATTGAAATAATGATCGATCGCGAGCAGTTGCGCATCAGCAGAATCGATCAAGTTAAAGCGGTCCAGAAAACTACGGCCGGCGGGCAGATCATTGAAATACCAGCCGACATGCTTGCGGGCGGTCCGGACGCCGGAAAACTCACCATAGAAAGTGTAGTGCTCGAGCAAATGGTGCTTCATCAACGATTGAAGCTCCCTGGCAGCCGGCGGCGCGGGAACAGCTAAGCCGGCCAGGTACGCTTCGATCTCACGAAAAATCCACGGCCGTCCTTGCGCTGCCCGGCCAATCATGATGGCGTCGGCCGACGTGTGCTGCAGCACCCGGGCGGCTTTTTCGGGTGAATCGATGTCGCCATTGGCCACCAGTGGAATGGACAACCGCGTCTTGACCTCAGCGATGGTGTCGTACTCGGCATGACCGGTAAATCCGCAGGCACGGCTTCGGCCATGAACGGTGATCATCGCGGCACCAGCCTCTTGCGCGCTGTGCGCGAGTTGTACGGCGTTGCGGCGTACGGTGGACGGCCCGGTGCGCATTTTCACCGTCACCGGTACGCTGACCGCGTTGGCGCAGGCAGCAATGATACGCAGCGCCAGATCTTCATCGGCCATCAGCGCCGAACCGGCCATGACATCACAAACCTTCTTGGCGGGACAGCCCATATTGATGTCAATAATCTGCGCGCCACGATCAACATTAAAGCGTGCTGCGTCGGCCAGCATGTGCGGATCACCGCCGGCGATTTGAACTGCCTTTGGCTCTTGCTCACCGTCGTGATTCAAGCGCCGCGAAGATTTAACGGTTGCCCACAAGCGTGGATTCGAAGCGGCCATTTCTGACACCGCATAGCCCGCGCCCAGCCGTTTGCAGAGCTGCCGAAACGGCCGATCGGTCACACCAGCCATTGGCGCAACAAATACTCGATTGCGTAACGTGTACGGACCGATTTTCATCTTGTGTGGGATGCGCTGTGGCGGGCGGAATGAATCCAGAAAAACTCGGAGAAATCCAGATCATTCTGGAAGCTTCCGGGCGTTAATGGAAAACGAAAGGGGAGCCAGATTGTAACGAACTTCGCGGCCTAATCGAAATTCAATTATCGTAGTGCCGTTTAGGCTTGCCGTTCCGATGGAACTGACGGTTAACGGTCAGCCGCGCTTGCCGAACATCAGTCGGCCAGCAAAGCCGTGACGCAATGCCGGAGTCAGGTCGAGCAGGGCAAGCGCCAGTGATTGAGCGGGCGACATCCAGGTTCGGGTAAACACCGAGGCCAAGGTATCGGTAATTCGCACTGTTTGCTGACGATCCGGGGCTCGAGCAACGATAAAGCTTCGCAGCGTTCGTTCAATCTCGCTGGCCTCGGGTAGCGGCGAGCGCAAGCTTAACTTCGCCAATTGTTGCGCTAATTCGAACGAGTCGCGAAGTCCGAGGTTCAAGCCCTGGCCAGCGACCGGATGCAGGGCTTGCGCGGCGTTGCCAATCCAAACTTGCAGGCCCTGTTGACTGTGCCGGCGTTGACGCCGCTGCAGCGGCGATTCGCTGCGCACGCTCGACAATCGGGCATGACTTAACGGCGCGCCTAATTGTTGGCGAAGTTCCCGCAAAAACTGTGCTTCGTCAATCTGCACGCGGCGCATCGCCTCCTCCGGCGGGCAGCACCAGACCAGACTGAACTGACCTGAATCGGCCAGTGGCAACAACGCCACCGGGCCATCGGCGGTAAACCGCTCAAGTGCGCAATGCGATCGCTGCTCCGGGCAGTGCAGGTTGGCCAGCACCGCGTGCTGCGAAAAATCGCGAACATCGGCTTCATCGCCCGCACTGCCTTCGGCGTGAACCTCCACTGCGACAGTTTGCGAAAGCGTCGGACCTGCTGCGCAAGTCGCACTGGTCAGTGACGCAGCGGCATTGATCAACGCCTGTTGCAGGCTATGGTAGTCAGTCACATAGCCCAGCGCCGCAACCTGCATTTCCGCCGAGGTGATTCGGGTGCGGCCAGCGTGTCCTTGTAACGAGACCTCTACCTCATGAATCGGGCTGGCGCGAGGCAGCTCAATGATTCTGCTCAGCAACTGCCAGGAGCCCAAGCTCAACGCCAGCGTGCGTCGTGACAGACTTGGCGGTGCCGTCAAAGCGAGGCTCGGCGGCGGGTCGAACTCAAATGACTCGGCGGGTGCGCCGGCGCGACGTGCGAACAACCACAAGGACAATGCTACCGGCCCCTGTCCGGTGATTTTGATGCGAAGTAAATCAGCGCTCACGCATCAGCGCCTCAATGTCGTCCGCCTTGCTCGGTACCTGCGTGGTCAACAGCTCACAGCCTTTTTTGGTGACCAGGGCATCGTCCTCGATCCGAATGCCGACATTGTGGAACTCGCTCGGTACGTCGGCCGCGGCTTGCACATAAATGCCGGGCTCAATCGTTAGCACCATGCCGGGTTTTAATTTGCGCCACGGCTTGCCGTCTTTAGTGGCCGCCTCACCAGGTTCGCGGTACTCGCCGCAATCGTGAACATCCATGCCCAGCCAGTGGCTGGTACGGTGCATGTAAAAGCGCCGGAAGCTGCCCGATTCGATCGCGCCATCCAGCGAGCCGCTGATCAGCTTGCAATCAATCATGCCCTGGGTCAACACGCGAACCGCTGCATCATGGGGATCGATGAAGCGTTTACCGGGCTTGGTTTCGCCAATGGCGGCGGCCTGTGCGGCCAGCACAATGTCATACAGCGCGCGCTGGCCGCCGGTGAATCGGCCGTTGACGGGAAACGTCCGAGTAATGTCCGAGGCATAACCGTCGAGCTCACACCCGGCATCGATCAGCAGTAGCTCCTTGTCTTTGAGGGCAGCGTTGTTTTCACGGTAGTGCAGCACACAGCCGTTTCGTCCACCTGCGACAATTGAGCCATAGGCCGGCGCTTGCGAGCCGTAGCGCCGGAACTCATGCAACAGTTCGGCTTCGACTTCATATTCATATTTGCCCGGACGGCTCGCCTTCATGGCGCGAACATGGGCGTGTGCGGAAATATGTCCGGCGCGCCGCATCACGGCAATTTCGTGCTTATCCTTGATGAGCCGCATCTCGTCGATCAGCACTCGAACATCAAACGCCTGAGCGGGTGCGCTGACCCCGGCGCGGGCCTGCGCCCGGACTGCGGCAAGCCAGCGCTGCATCTGGGCATCGAGTATCGGCTCGCTGCCCAGCGCATAAAACACGCTCGGTTGGTCGGCCAGCAACTTGCCCATCTGTTCATCGAGTGCGGTGATTGAATGACTCGCATCAAAGCCGAATTGCTCGCGCGCCGCGGCCGGGCCGAATCGAAAGCCGTCCCAGATCTCACGCTCCTCGTTCTTGTCGCGACAAAAGAGAATCGACTCAGTATCCGTGCCGCTCACGCGCAGCACCAGCGCCGACTCCGGCTCCTGAAATCCGGTCAAATAGTAAAAGTAGCTATCCCAGCGATACGCGTAATGACTGTCGCGATTACGAGCCACTTCAGGGGCGGTCAGGAGGATCGCGATTCCACCACCGCGCAGCCGCAA
>JANORY010000189.1:0-14000 GCA_031415535.1 Burkholderiales bacterium
TCACAATGTTCTGCGGCGTGGCCGGTTTCAAAATCACCGTATAGATAACTGCGTAACCGACAAAGGTTGCCACCGTCAGCCACAGCGTCAAGCTATTCACCCAGGTGTGCAGCATGAAGGCACCCAAACCACCCAGGAGGCCGGCAAATACCAGCGCTGCGCTGGGTGCCACTTCGCCCCGTGCAGCAGGCCTTGCCCGGGTGCGCGACATTCGAGCGTCGATACCGCGCTCGACCAGACAATTGAACGTAAATCCGGCACCGGCCAGCAATGAAATTCCGAGGGTAGCCATGACCAGTAGTCGCCAAGGCACGGGGCCAGGTGCAGCAAGCAACATGCCGATTAACGCGCAGAATGCAACCAACAACACAATTCTGGGCTTGGTGAGCGCCAGATACTGGCCGCTGACCTGGCGCCAAGAATAACCTTCGGATTGAATCGCTTGCATGCTGCCTGAGGGGACCCAGTGTGGTGTTTCACGCCAGTTACGAACCGGCCGCTTTTCTAGACTTGCAACCGGGCGCGGAAAGCCAGAAAGTTTAGCACCACCATCAGCCCCACCAGCAGCGCTGCACCGCCATTGTGAAAAACCGCGACCGGTAGCGGCAGGCTGACGTAGACATTCGAAAGGCCCAGAACAATCTGCAGCACCAGCACACCGAGTAGTGCGAGGCCGAGGCCGCGCAGCTCCGACAGCACCATGATCCGGCGCACCAGCCAGATGAGATAAAGCGTCAGTACGATCGCGCCAATTCGATGGCTCATATGGATGGCTGTCAAGGCCGCGATCGGCAGGCCGGCACCCTCGGCGGTTTTGCCGAGCTCGCGAAACAGATGAAACGCGTCAGCGAAGTTTGTTTCGGGCCACCAGCTTTGCTGGCAAGTCGGCAAATCGGCGCAGGCCAGTGCCGCATAGTTGGTGCTGGTCCAACCACCCAGAAATATCTGCACGATCAGCAGCAGCAGTGCGATCAGCGCCGGCCACTGCAGCGCCACCGCCGGTTCGGCATCGACATAACGCGGCACGGTTCGTTGCCGCTGCCACAGCCACACCAGCAAACCGAAGGTCAGCATGCCGCCCAACAGATGGCCGGTTACGATCGCCGGCCTGAGCAGCAAGGTGACCGTCCATTTGCCGAACAAGCCTTGCATGATGACCACACCGACCAACACCACCGCCAGCAGCGGCGATTGCCCGAGCACCCGGCGGTGGCGGATCGCCATCCAGGCAATGGCAATAATCGCAAGTCCGAGCAGCGAGGCCATATAACGATGCGCCATTTCCTTCCAGGCCTTGCTCATCGACACCCAGCCGTGTTCACCGCCCTGCTTGGCAATCGCCTGATTGATTTCATTAGCGGCCGCCGACGGGGTCAGCTTGCCGTAACAACCCGGCCAATCCGGGCAACCCAGACCGGCATCGCTCAGCCGTACGTAGGCACCCAACATGATCAACACGAGCGTTGCAAGCGCGGTCAGTCCGATCAATCGTCGATAGCTAGTCATTAACCCATCCGCGAGGCGCGCAATAATCGCGACACGTCCTTTTTCATCTTGTTTGGATCCGCTAGCGGCGGAAAACGCATCATCAGGTTACCCAGCGGATCAATCATCAGAATACGATCGAGCGGTTGCCCCCAATGAGTTTGCCATTGCTCACGGCTGGTTCGCAGCACCTGCATGCCAGGGTGCTGCGCCAACAATTCGGCACTGGGTGGATCGGTCTCGAGCAATAACAACACCCGCTCAATGCGATCCATGTCCTTGCCCGTGGTCAGCCTGACTTGCCGCAGTGCATAAAGCCGCTCCTTCAGAACGGCTTCATCACGATCGGCCGCAACCACCAGCATTACCCACTTGCCGCGCAAGGCGCTCCAGTCACTTGGCGCGTCGAATGAAGTTCGATTAATTCGGGTGGCACCAATTGGCCGCTGCGGCTCGATCAGTTCGCCATAGTTGGTCCGGCCACTCGGCGGAAACACGTAATAGGTCAGATAGGACGCAATGACCGGCGACGCGAACATCAGGAACAACAGCAATAACTTGATGCGACCGACGCGCGTCGCACGAGTACTCATACTCATACTCACATTCGCATTCGCATTCGCATTCGCAGTCACAGGCGCTTGGGCGGAATTCATAAGAACGGAGTTTACCGAGTCGCGAACCGCGAGGGCTAGAATCCGTTCATTATTCGGGGTTAGCGTGGTACGGCGGGGAAGTTTTTGTGATGAAGATACTGGTAATTCTGGCTTTTTTGATGATCTTCGCCAGCCTCGGCTCAGCGATGTTTTTTCTGGTGCGTGATCGCGGCAGTACCCGCAACGTGGTGCGCGCACTGACCTTTCGGGTCGGTTTTTCGATCGCGCTGTTCCTGCTGATTTTGTTTGCCTATTGGATGGGCTGGATCCAGAGCACCGGTATGCCGGTACAACGTTTATCCTAGCAAGGTCTGTCTGCTCAGCGCCGGACTACGCGCCGGCGATCTGCGCTGCCCGGCTGGCACCGGTGCCACCCTTTACAAAACCTGGTTTGGCACCACTGCGCCAAAGTTTCCAGCCGAACCGACCGATATCATCTTGCTCGGTAATCAGGCTTTGGCGAATCGAAAAGGGATCGAGATGCAGGCCAGCCATCGCGGTTGCCACCGTCGCGGCGGTGCTGTAGCCCAATTTGCCCAGAATCTTGCGCTCGGTGCCGAGAAAAACATCAAACGCATAGGTGGCATGCGCAACCGGCTCGCCGTGAAATGCTTCAAGCGCGGCCTTGGCTTGCCGGACCTGTTGCTCGGTCGGCACCGGCAATTGCTCGGGCGTGAATCGCTCAATCACAATCTGATGGCCCACTGTCAGGCCCAGTTCACCCATCTGTTGCAGTCGACTACGCAATCCTTGCGGATCGTCACTGCGCGGATCAACGAACACCGTTGCCGGCATCTGCTGAGCCATCAGCAGATTGCCAATGCCGTCGCTGAAGCTCGACTCGCCTTCGAAGGTAATAGCCACCGCCCGTTCCGGCAGACGTGCGCCACCGGTGAACGCCTTCGCGACTTGATTCAGGCTGACCGCTTTGAAGCGATGCTCGGCCATGAATTGCAAATGCGAACGGAATACCTCAGCCGAAAAACCAGCCGAGCCATCATGGATACCGCGCGATAAGCCGCGACCAACGTACTTCAATACGGTGCAATGAACCACTGGTAGTTGCCTGGCCAACAATTTGTTTAAGATAAATACTCGAATTCAATAACGCGAAGTTCTAGAACACACTTTCGCGAACGAAAATCAAATCATCCGGACGAATCGGATCATCCAGTTTTGGCTCGATGACCTGAACCGAGCGATTACCGTAGCGGCGATGAACTCGAATCGCACGGTCGGTTCCGCGCAAGGTCAAACCGCCTCCCTTAGCGATAGCTTGGGCTACCGTCATGCCACGGTCAACCCCATACATGCCGGGGCGTTGCACTTGTCCATACACATAGTAGTTTGGTGCACGATTTACATAGAGGACGTCGCCGGCACGCAACGGAATATCCTTGGCAAGGTCACCCGAGGTGAACATATCGACCAGGTCGACTTCAATACGCTGAATACGGCCATCACGGGCGGTAACCACAATAACTTCGTCAGCACCAGTGGCTGAAACGCCGCCGGCCAAGGACAATACTTCAGACAGGCGCATGCCGGTCGTCTCAAGCGGGTAGCGGCCGGGCCGCGTGACGTTACCGAGTACCGCAACCTGTTGGCTTCGGAACTCGCGAACGTTAACGGTGACCTGCGGGTTCTGGATGAAATTGCCATCCTTCAAGCGCTTGGCGATCAGTTGCTCGATCGCTGACGGTGACTGTCCGGCAACACGGATTACGCCGACCAGCGGAAACGAAATAACGCCGCCTTCGGTGATTCGCGCTTCGACCTCAAGGTCGCGGTTTTGAAAGACCTGAATCCGCACGACATCGCCGGCACCCAGCAAGTAGTCATCTCTTTGCTGACCCTGAGCTTGTGCGCTGGTCTGTCCGAGGAACATGGCCAGCGCACAGATCGCGAAAACCGCTTTAATGAAGGACTTAATCATGGTCTGGCCATTCCATTTGCTGTCAAAAAATCAAATCAGATGGTAGCGCCCTGGCATCCATTTGCACGTGACGAACTGCGCGAGTGGTCACGCAGGCGACGTTAAACGGTCAGCTCTGTCGTATCGGCGCAAAAGGCCTCATGCTCGCGTGGGTACGCAACACAGATAACCCAGAAAAAAGAGCGCCGAATCGGCGCTCCTGACAGTGCTAAAGTGAAGCCGGGCAGTGTCCTGCGCAGCCTGACGGACCTGAGAACGGGTACTTAGTGGATCAGAATTGCCCGCGCACACCACCGATGATGACGTTGTTCACAAAATCCGCGCCGACCAGATTGGTCGTACGCTGTTCACGGCGCAAATCGGCGGTGAATGAAATGGCCCGCGAGTAGTCATACAGGACCCCCGCTTGCAGCGTGACAATATTGTCCTTGCGTACCAGGCCAGGGCTATTGACGATACCCGGATCACCCTTGTAATTCCAGGTGGCGTACTGAACCAGACCGGTTAATGAGGTCTTGCCGGTCAGCACCACGCGCGGAGCCAGTCGCAACTGGGTAATGTCGATATAGTTCGCGGTGAAGACGCCCGGCAAGCCGATCGATCGATCGAGCGTAATGTTCATGAAAAAACCACCAGACGGACGCCAGTCGAGGTTCAACTCAGAGGTCAGGCCGCCGAAATTTCGCTGATTAAAGGCGTCGTACTTGCGCTGGGTGTACCCAATCGAACCACTAATCAAGGTGTCTTCTGACGGCCGTACGCGCAACCTAGTCAGCAACTCGGTTTGCTTGAACGAGTTGTCTACCCCGGTGGCGAGGTTCTGGCCCAGAAAGTCGGTCAGTTGCAAAAAGTCGTACTTGCCGCGCGCACTGCGACCCAGGAAACTCAACTCGGTACCGGTGCCCGGCGCAAAGCGTAGTCCTGCTTCCACACCGTTCGTCGTGAAGTTACCCGGCAAGTAGGCGGTGGCGCTGTTGGTCACCTTGACTTGATCAACCGTACCCTCCAAAAACCAGCTCGGTGTAATCCGTACTCGCGCGGTGAAGTACGGGTTAAGCCGCGAGATCTCATTTTTGTCGACCGCGCTGGTGACCGCACCGCTGCGCACCAGAATCTGATTAAACCCTAACAATCCGCGGGAGAATCGGGCACCAACCCGTCCAGATAGAGGGCCGGAAATTTCCCAATCCCAGTTCAGTTCGCCGGTGTACGCCAAGTGGTCAAAACGCGAATAGTTCTGATATTTGAACGGTTGCAAGTTCAAACCGGCCCTAAAGCGCTGCAAGCTCAGTTCACGGTCAAACAGAATGCCCAGGTCGCCGCGCAGAATAGTCTCGGAACGAGCGGATTTGCCGTAGCCGGCTGTCGGATCAACACCCGTGTCGAGGCGAAATATGTTGTCATGACGCTCAAACGCCGCACCAGCAGTGACCCGGATAACATCCTGGTCTTGGGCGTAACCGGAAAAAGGCAGGACCCAGATGCCCAGAGCTAATACGAGAAAATGGCTTGTCTTGAAAGACATGAACTTCCTTTGCGAAAAAGTACCTTGTTATCTGGCTTTGCTCAGTCGATCATATCGAACTGGTGTCGCTCAATAATGAAGAACATTGATAAGCAACTTAAAGTGATTTCTAGTTTTAGTCTCAAGGTATCAGTTTTTTTGCGCTTTTTCCAGACGTATTGATATGGCAACAACACGTGTCGCACGATTGGCACCCGCATTAAGCCCGGTCAGAACCGGCAATCAGAGTCTTTTAGCACTGTTCAAATCGTTCGTGGACCGGGCGATCGCGATATTGTGTGTCTTTGGCGCAACAATCGCCTGGGGCCATGAAATTGGCTCAGCGGAACTGGTTTTGGCTGTACTGGTCGGTGCCCTGGTGCCCACCTCGAGCATTCCGTTCGGGCACCGCCCGCCCGGCATGGTTCGCCAGATCGCCGGTACCTGGGGACTGGTAGTAGGCCTGTTGCTGCTGCTGGGCCTGGCCATGAACATGTTGCGGCTATTCGATCAGAACGTGATCGCAACCTGGGTAATTGCGGTGCCGTTTGCGCAAACCGTCGCCCACTGGGTGTTTCCGTTCATCTTGCCGCGGCTGGTTGCGCTGCGCGGCGAGCATGTGGTGATCATCGTCGGTGCCAATAAGCTGGGCCGAACGCTGGCGCAATCGATGCTTGCCGATCCCTTGAATCGGACCCGGATCGCCGGATTTTTCGATGATCGCGCCGGATCGCGGATCGGCGATGTCAGCGAGGCACCGATCTTGGGCTCGATCGACCGCGTTGCCGACTTCGCGCGCAGCAACCGGGTTCATCAAATCTTTATTGCCTTACCGATGGCCTCACAGCCGCGAATTCTGAAGCTGCTCGATGGCTTGCGCGACACCACCGCGTCGATCTACTTCGTGCCAGACATTTTCATGCTTGATTTGATTCAGGCGCGGGTCGACACCGTTGTGGGTCTGCCGGTCGTGGCGGTGTGCGAATCACCGTTCCATGGCACTACCGACGCCACCAAACGACTGGCCGATATCTGCATTGCCACGGCAGCCATTGTTCTGACGGCACCGATCATGCTGGCGGTGGCGATCGGAATCAAATTCACGATGCCCGGCCCGGTGCTCTTCAAGCAGCGCCGGTTCGGTCTGGATGGTCAAGAAATTGTGATCTGGAAGTTCCGCAGCATGAAGGTGCAGGAGGACGGCTCCGAGGTCAAGCAAGCGACCAAGAACGATTCTCGTATCACGCCATTTGGAGCCTTCCTGCGCCGCTCCTCGCTCGATGAATTGCCGCAGTTCTTTAACGTGCTTCAAGGTAAAATGAGCGTTGTGGGGCCACGACCGCATGCGGTTGCTCACAACGAGATGTATCGCAGCCTGATCAAGGGCTACATGATCCGTCACAAAGTTCGGCCCGGGATTACCGGCCTGGCTCAGATTAACGGCGCGCGGGGCGAGACCGACACCATTGAAAAGATGGAACTGCGCATCAAGTACGACCTGGAATACTTGCGAAAATGGACCCTGCGTCTTGACCTCTGGATTATTTTCAAGACGGTCGCCCAAGTGTTTCGCGATCCGAACGCGTACTAGCGGTCGCACTGACCAACCTGGTCCGCGTATCTCCGAGATACGCCCGACCACGCGCCCGGTTTCTGGCGGCCCTATTGCCGCCCTCTCCTAGATAGGACTTAGTCAATGGCTCTTTTTCTTGAAGCCGTAAACGTCGCCGGTATCGTACAACGCACCCCCGTGAACGCGGCACGGGTACGTATCACCGCCCAACAGGGGTTCACCTATCGCTTGGTCGATGATCAAGGCACGTCCTTTGATCAGAACGTTTCAATCCGCCGCGACCGAAATTCGCTGATCGTGGACGGACTTCCGGCCGAGCAGGTGGTCGAGCTCGACGGCTTTTTCTTTAACTGTGTGCCCGCCAGTCCGTGCACCTTCGTCACCGAAAACCTCGGCGGCGCTGCCAACATTACCCCGGCCAGTGAACCGATCGGTGCCTTGCAGGATGGCACCTTCATGATGTTCACCAAGGGCCAACTGGCGGCGGCGGTTCCAGTTGCACCGGAAGCCGAATTTATACCGAAGAACATACTGGTCGGGCTCGGCGCTGTGGCCCTGCTGGGCGTGGCCGCTGGCGGCGGTGGTGGAAAAGGCGGCAGTGGCGGCAATGCCAACGACACAACACCGCCGGATGCGCCACTTTTGACCAGTGCCCGGCTCAGCAAAGACGCCCGGCCCTTACTCAGTGGCACTGCCGAAGCCGGATCAATTGTCATCGTATCGCTCGATATCGACGGCAACGGCGTATCCGATGTTTCCTACGAAGCGCAGACCGACGCTAACGGTAATTGGATCATCGACACTTCAACCGCTACGCCATCGGCACTGGCCTTGCCGGCTGGCGGCATACCGGACGGCGCAAACGTTCGATTAGTTATGCGCACGCGCGACCAGGCCAACAACACCAGCGCGCTGGCAACTACTGAAGTTCTGGTGATCGATCGCGCGCCACCCCTGCAAACTGCGACCATTTCTGCCGTGAATGATGATCAGGCGGCACAAATCGGCACGATTGCCACCGGCGGCTCAAGCAACGACCTTAGCCCGACCCTCAGTGGCTCGATCAGCGCGCAGTTGGCGGCCGGCGATCGAATACAAGTGCTACGTAACGGTGTCGCGGTGGGCGACGCTACCCTTAATGGAACCTTGTGGAGCTTTGCCGATACCGTGGCCAGCGGAACGGTATTGGCGGCCAACTACACGGTACGCGCCATCGACACGGCGGGTAATTTCGGAGCCGAAAGCGCGCAGTATCTGGTCAATCTGGACACCTTGGCACCGATTGCACCGACGATTGCAGTGGTGGCGGGCAACGACATCATCAATTTCGCCGAGGCCGGTGCGCCGGTTGTTCTAACGGGTAGTGCCGAAGCCGGCAGTACGATCAACCTGAACTGGGGGAATCGCAGCTTCGTAGCTACTGCTGACTCAACGGGACAATGGCAAAGCAGTATTGCGGCCATTGATATTCCGGGCGATGGCCTGCGTCCGCTGAGCGCAATCGTCGTCGATTTGGCGGGCAACAGCAGTTCGGCAGCAACCCGCCCCGTTAGTGTTGCGACGGGGCTGCCGTCAGCCCCAACCGTTAATGCGGTCGCAACGGACAATCGCATCAATTCGGCCGAAGGCGGCAGTGCTATCACGGTGACCGGTTTGGCTGATCCCGGCAACACGATTTCGATCATCTGGCAGGGAATAGCCGCCGCGCCAACCACCGCCGATTCGAGCGGCATCTGGTCGGTGACTTACACGGCGGCTCAAATCGCTTCGCTACCACAGGGTGCCACCAGCCTGTCTGCACAAGCCACTGACTTGGCTGGAAATACACGCCTCCCCCCAACGGCCGTTTCGATCGACAAAGATACCCTTGCACCGGGTCAAACCTTGACGATCAATAGCGTGACCGACAATCAGGCCCCCGTGTTGGCCTCGATTGGCAACGGTGGCACGACCAATGATCAAACCCCCACCGTCAATGGGACGATCTCCGCTGCCTTGGCGAGCGGCGAAACGATTCATGTTTTTCGGGGCGCTGTCGATATCGGCAACGCCACGGCCAGCGGTACTTCCTGGAGCTTCTCCGATACTCTGGGAAGCAATCAATCGTACAGCTACACCGCGCGGGTCATCGACGCCGCTGGCAATCTCGGCACAAATATCGCGACAGCGTTTGCCATAACGCTGGACACGGTAGCGCCTGCCCTGCCGATCATCGCAATCGTTTCTGGCGATGATGTTGTTTCGAACGCCGAGGCGGCCGCCGGCGTTACGATCACCGGCAGCGCCGAAACCGGGTCCACCGTAACCGTCACCTGGGGTTCCTCGACCCTGACCGGGGTAGCTAGTGGCGGCACTTACAGTATTGCATTTGCCGCCGGACAAATTCCGCCGAGCGGCCCTACCACCGTGAGCGCTACGGCCACCGACATTGCCGGTAACGTGAGTACGGCAGCATCGCGCAGTGTTGTGGTCGTAGGCCCGCCCAAGACTGCTGACGTCACGTCGATTACCGACGATTTGGCACCAAGGGTCGGTGCGGTGGCGAGTGGCACCACCAGTAACGATGGCACACCCACGCTCGGAGGTACCCTCTCGGCGGCGCTGAGCGCGGGCGAAACCTTGCATGTGTTCCGCAACGGTGTAGATCTTACCGGCGCGGGTCTGGCCCCAACTGGAACCACCTGGACCTACACCGATACCAGTGGCGGTTTGGTTTCGGGAACCACCTACACCTACACGGCACGCGTATTCAATAACATCGGCGTGCCAGGGCCAGTAGCGGCCAGCTTCGCGATGATCTTTGATAACACCGTGCCGGCACTGCCGACTATCAATATCGTCGAAGGCGACGACATTGTTTCAATCGCAGAAGCCGCCGATGGAGTCACAATCAGCGGCACCGCCGAAGCCGGTTCTACGGTGGCCGTCACGTGGGGCAGCTCTCCGACCCAAAGCACGGTAGCCATCGCCGGCGGCACCTACTCGATTGCCTTCGCGGCAGGGCTAGTCCCGCCGAGCGGCGCCACCACCGTAAGCGTGATTGCCACCGATGCAGCCGGCAATCCCAGTGCAACTGGCACACGAGCGGTCACGGTTGCGGCACCCAGCAAAACTGCCAGCGTCACGGGAATCACCGATGACATACCGCCGGTCACCGGCGCTGTGGCCAACGGTGCCAGCAGCAATGATGCAGTGCCAACGCTGACCGGAACTTTTTCGGCGGCACTGAGCGCCGGTGAAACCCTGCATATCTTTCGTAACGGCGTCGATGTGAGTGGTGCCGGCATTGCGCCGGCGGGGCTGACCTGGGGCTATACCGATTCGACCGGTGGCATGGTTTCAGGCACCACCTACACCTACACCGCCAGCGTGTTCAGCAGTGCCATCGTCGCCGGTCCGGTCAGCGGCAGCTTTGCGATGATCTTCGATAACGTTGCGCCGGCCGTGCCGGTCATCAATATCGTCGCCGGTAACGATATTGTTGACTTCGGCGAACGCGGCGCCGGTGTTGCCGTGTCCGGGACTGCCGACGTCGGCGCACTGGTTGCGGTCACCTGGGGCGCGACCACCTTAAGCGGCTCCGCCACCGGCGGCACTTACACCTTTACTTTTGCCAGTGGCCAAATGCCGGCCGGCGATGGCCCCAGCACCATTACCGCGATTGCCACTGACGCCGCCGGCAACGTCAGCAGCACCGCTTCGCGGGCTATCAGCATCGCCACCACTAGCTCGTTTACCGGAACGGCTGGTGCTGATTCATTCGCGTTGACCAGCACCGTGCTGGCTAACCTGGGCAATCCGAGCTCGGTGCTGAACGGTGCTGGCGGCATTGACACCTTTACGTTCAGCGGCGCTGCACCCTTGAATCTGAATCTGACGAGCATTGGCAACACGCAGGTTCAAAGTTTCGAGCGCGTCGACATGACCGGCAGCGCCGCCAACACGCTGAGCTTGAATACTTCCGATGTTCTGGCGATGGGCGGCGTGAACCTGTTTACCGGCGCTGCCTGGGGCGGCTTGGTCAACACCGGACAGACTCAGTTGGTGATTGATGGCGATGCCGGCGACGTTTTGAACGCCTCAGCCGGCTGGGCGGCGGCTGGGCCTGTAACCAACAGTGGTGTGACCTATCTGGTGTTTAATCAGGGTGTGGGCGCATCTGCGGTACAGTTGCTGGTTGATAGCGCGATCACGCGCAACATTACCTGACTGGGCAAACCGAGCTTGGGTAAACAGAATTTGGGTAAGCAGAATTACGTGTCGATCCGGTTCATACACACCCCAGCTCTGGTCCACACAGCGGCCATCCTTGCACTGGGCGGCTCAATTGCCATGCAGCCCGCGCTTGCGGTGACACTCGAAGAGGTCGTCCGGGTCGCCATCACCAGCTACCCGGCGATTGAAGTCGCGCGTGCCAACACCGAGTCGGCGCGATTCTTGGTTGATCAGGCCAAGGCGGGACATTTCCCAACCGTCGATCTGGCCAGTCAGCGCCGTATTTCGGGTGCCGCCAATAGCCTGACCCAGCCCCGATTACGACTGAATTTGTATGCCTCCGGCGCGATAGAAGCCGGCGTCGAACGCGAATCCTGGCGCGAGCAGTCACTCTCCAGTACCGAATTAGTGACCCGCGAGGAGGTCGCCTTCGGTGCCGGCCAAGCCTGGTTCCGCTTGTTGCGTGGCAATGGACAGGCGCTGGCGGTGCGCCAGAATTTGAGCCGACATCTGGCCCTGGTTGATGATTTTGCGGCCATTACCGCGATTGACCAGGGCCGGCGCTTTGATCTGGTGCAGGCCCGCAGCCGTACCGAACAAGTGCGCCAGACGCTGGCCGGTGCCGAAACCGAGATTGCGTCGGCACGCGAGGCCTTGGCCCGGTTTTATCCGAATCCAATCCTGATCGAATCCTTAAAAGTACCGCCAGAGCTGGCCGATGACCCTACGCTCGCGGGCGATGATGTAGTAGTTCGTCACCCTTCGGTCGAAGCCAGTCGCCGTTCGCTGCTGGCCGCCGAGGCCAGCGTACGGGCGGCCCGTGCTAATCGCGGACCCAGGCTGGATCTGGAGGCAACCGGTGGTCGCGATAACGCCTCAGTGGTGTTCCTGAGCTGGCCGGCCTTTGATTTGTCGCGCGGCGCCGCCGAAGGTGCTGCCCTGGCCGCGCTGGTCGGCGCACGCGCCAGTATCGACGAGCAGGAACGATTAGTGCGCGAGCGCCAGCGCAGCTCAATTCAGGACTTCACTTCGGCGCAACGGCGCGAGGCGGTGGCTCGAAATCAGATTGACCTGGGCCGCGAATTGGTCGACATTTACAAGGCGCAGTTTCAGATTGGCCGGCGCAATCTGCTCGATCTGTTGACCGCGTTTAATGAATTGTTTATTGCCGAGTCAGCGTTCGAAGGGGCCACTGTCGACAAATCGCTATCGCGATATCGGATGGAATATGCCGCCGGTCGGTTTGCGCGCCGCTTCGAAGAACGTAAACCCTGACACTGATCGTTCGATAGAAAACCAAGGAACCGGGCCTCACAGGGCACTGGTTAACCAGCCAAAAAATGGGTCTGACCACACTGGTAGGGTTGGCGCAGTTGTCTCGCCTGGTCGGACGTTCCGTGTCCGAGGCGGCCCTGCGCGCTCAAGTCACCCGTCAACTGTCGGGCGAATTGAACTTCGACTCGCTGAAGGCCGCCTTCGCAGGCTCCGGGCTTGAGCTTTCGCAGACCGAGCTGCCGCTGGCACGCATCAGCGCTGACCATTTTCCGTTGTTGGCGGCCCTGAGCGACGGCGAGTTCATGCTGTTGCAGGGCGCCGACGCCCTGAATTCTAACGACGTCCGTTCGGCCTACGCCGGCTATGTATTACGACTTCAGTTGCAGCCGGCCCGCGATCGGCGCTCCGAAATTCCCGAAAAAGTCAGCGCGATGGCCTGGTTCTGGAAGGTTTTATGGGGCCTGCGCAGCTACTATTTGCATGTCGTGATTGCCACGCTGGTGACCAACCTGTTGTCCCTGGCGATCTCGCTTTACACGATGAATGTCTACGACCGTGTCATTCCCAACAAGACCTATGAAACACTATGGGTCTTGACGGTCGGCACCATCGCCGCGCTGCTGTTTGAGTTGGCAGCGCGAACCTTGCGCAGTTGGCTGGTCGACACCGCCGGCAAACGCGCCGATCTCGAAATCAGCTCGGCGCTGTTTCGACGCATGCTGGATATGCGGCTGATTCAAAAGCCGGCCAGTTCGGGTTCGTTCGTAAACAATCTGCGCGATTTCGAAGCGGTTCGCGAGGTATTGACCTCGGCGTCGATGACCGCGTTAATCGATTTGCCCTTCTTTGTATTATTTATCGTGGTCATCGCCGCCATCGCTCCGCCGCTGGCCATCGTGCCGCTGGTCGCGATCGCACTGGTCGCCATCGCAGGCCTTGCAGCGCAGGGACCGTTGGCGCGTTACATCCGCGCATCGATGCGTGAAGGCTCGCAAAAGCAGGGTCTGGCCGTCGAAGCGGTTGAAGGGCTGGAAACCATCAAGGTCAACAACGCGCAGAGCGTGACCGCGCAGCGTTGGGAGTGGTACGGCGAAAAGGTTGCTGAAACCTCGCATCGCTCGCGGCATATTTCGAATATGGTGGTCAATTTCACCGCACTGGTTCAGCAAGGTGCCAGCGTCGCCACAGTGGTGATGGGGGTCTATCTGATTCACGAAGGCAAACTCACGATGGGCGGGCTGATCGGTGTGGTCATTCTGTGCGGTCGGGCGATTGCGCCGCTCGCGCAACTGGCCGGTCTGGTGATTCGAATTCAGCAGGCCCGTGCGGCATTTTCCGGCCTGCAAGCGCTGATGG
>JANORY010000190.1:0-2337 GCA_031415535.1 Burkholderiales bacterium
ACCGGGTGTTCTGAAAATTCCCTACGGTGGTGCCGAATACCTTGCGCTCCTTGACGTACGCCAGAGTCCAATCGATGGCCGCCTGCGCGTTGGCCACCGCCTGAATCGCAATCTGCAAACGCTCCCAGGGCAACTCTTGCATCAGGTAGATGAAGCCTTCATTTTCGCGGCCGAGCAAGTTGGCGAGCGGAACCTTGACGTCACTAAAAAACAGCTCGGACGTGTCCTGGGCATGTAAACCGACCTTCTTCAAACGCTTGCCCGTCTCGAAGCCCGGCATGCCGCGCTCAATGAGCAGCAGGCTGGTGCCCTTGGCCCCGGCGGCCGGATTGGTCTTCGCCACCACGATCACCAAATCGGCATGAAAACCGTTGGTAATAAAGGTTTTGGAGCCGTTCAGGAGGTAGTGGTCGCCCTTCAGGATTGCGCTGGTTTTAATGCCTTGCAGATCGGAGCCGGCCGCCGGCTCACTCATCGCAATCGCAGCGATCATCTCGCCCGAGGCCATTTTCGGCAGAAACCGCTTTTTCTGATCGTCGTTGCCGTAGTTCAGCAGATACGGCGCGACAATTTCGGAATGCAGGCCGAAACCCAGACCAGTCGCATTGGCGCGCGAGATCTCTTCCATCAGCGCCATCTGGAACAATTTGTCGCCGTCCGCACCGCCATATTGTTCTGGCATGGACGTACACAAAAGACCGGTTTCACCCGCCTTGCGCCAGACCGCCCGATCGACATAACCCTGCTCTTCCCAGGCGGCGTGATGCGGCAAAACTTCCTTTTCCAGGAACTTTCGGGTGGTCTCCCGAAACATCTGGTGGCTCTCGTCAAACAGCGTTCTTTCAATCATTTGCGGGCATCCTTAAAAATTTTCACCTATGATAAGCGCGGATCAAGCCATCAGAGGAAAAAGTCATGCCTGAAGCGTTCGTTTTTGACGCCATTCGGACCCCGCGCGGTCGCGGCAAGTCGTCCGGATCACTGCACGAAGTCAAGCCGATTAAACTGTTGAGTTCATTGATGAAAAGCCTGCAGGCTCGGCATGATCTCGACACCTCGCAAGTTGAAGATGTCGTGATCGGCTGCGTTTCGCCCGTCGGCGACCAAGGCGCGGTGATCGCCCGGACGGCAGCAATGGCCGCCGGTTGGGACTTGAAGGTCGCCGGCGTTCAGATTAACCGGTTCTGCGCCTCGGGACTTGAGGCGGTCAATATGGCCGCGCAAAAGGTCAAATCGGGCTGGGAAGACCTGGTGGTGGCGGGCGGTGTCGAATCGATGTCCCGAGTACCACTCGGATCAGACGGCGGCGCGCTGGCGCTGGACCCAGAAACCAACTTGAACTCGATGTTCGTACCGCAAGGCATTAGCGCCGACCTGATCGCCACCCTCGACGGCTTCTCGCGCGACATGGTCGACGAGTTCGGCATGCGCTCACACCACAAAGCAGCAGCGGCACGCGCCGACGGCCGCTTCAAACGATCAATCGTTCCGGTCGCCGACGACATGGGAATCGCGATTCTTGAGCAAGACGAAACCATTCGCGGCGACACCTCGGTAGCCGGATTGTCGCAACTGAAGCCCTCATTCGAGAAAATGGGGCAAATGGGCTTCGACTCGGTGGCCATGCGCCGTTACCCACAAGTCGCGCGAATCAATCACGTACACCACGCCGGCAATTCGTCGGGCATCGTCGACGGCGCAGCCTTGGTACTGATCGGCAACGAGGAAATTGGCAAACGCTTGAACCTGAAACCGCGCGCCCGAATTTTAGCGACCGCGCTCACCGGCACCGATCCGACCATCATGCTGACCGGTCCCATGCCGGCCACTCGCAAGGCGCTTCAAAAAGCCGGTTTGAGCATCAATGATATTGACCTTTTTGAAGTCAACGAAGCATTCGCTGCGGTGGTCATGCGCTTCATGAAAGAGCTCGGCGTCCCGGAGGAGAAGGTCAATGTCAACGGCGGATCGATCGCGATGGGCCACCCGCTCGGTGCGACGGGCTCGATGTTGCTCGGCACGGTGATTGACGAACTAGAGCGACGTCGCCTGAAGCGTGGCTTGATCACACTTTGTGTGGGCGGCGGGATGGGAATTGCTACGGTGGTGGAGCTGGTTTAACGTGACTCAAGCGAATCCAAAACTGCGCATCTGGGGTCTCTGCCAGTTTGAGGTTATCAGAACCTATTTATCAAAGAGCGGTACTAAAGTAGAACACCACCAGTTGTAAACCGGATCTGAATTCGGATCAACCTTGAACTTTGTACTATCAAATAGGGCCGCTCGAAAAAGAAATGCGATTCTCACGGGATACAAAATCGCGATACTAGGCCACTC
>JANORY010000191.1:0-9797 GCA_031415535.1 Burkholderiales bacterium
AACCATCACTTCGGCTATCGCCGCATCGCCAGTAAAGCCCAGAAATTCACTGCGATCACAGGCTTGGAAGATCGGTGCCACCCACTGGAAGTAAGGTTCGCGCCGGTCGAAAAAATAGATCAGAAAGTTGCTGTCAATGTAGACACGCTGACCCTTGAGTCGCCCCAGTAAACTCGTTAGCGCTCCCATTCGTCTCGCAGTTGGTTCAAAGAATCTTCAACCTGTTCGGGGGATTGCCCCCAAGCGCCTTTGAAAATCCCTGCGAACCCCAAGATGTCTTCGCGCTGATTCAACTTCGGCTTTGGCGTCAATGTGATGACTCCATTGACCAGCGAGACCTCCAGTCGGGCGTCCTCCACAAGCTTAGCTTGCGCCAGGATGCTGGCTGGAATAGTAATCTGCCCCTTTGGGCGAAGCCGAACTTCCGCCATGATTAAGTGCTTTCTCAAAGCAAGTGATATAGTAAGATACTACAGTAAGAATACAGGGTCAATTCAAGCGACGCCCAATGTTCTAGCTACGTCCAAGGCCTGAACTGAACCTGAACTAGGAAGCGAATATGAAAATCGGCTTTATCGGACTCGGCATCATGGGCACGCCCATGGCCGCCCACTTATTGGCCGCCGGCCACCAGATGTTTGTTCGTACCCGCAGTCAGGTTCCGGCGGCACTGGCCGCAGCCACGGTCTGCCGATCCAACACCGAGGTCGCGCAGGCCGCCGACGTCATATTCATGATGCTGCCGGACACCCCCGACGTGGCTCAGGTGCTATTTGGCGAAGACGGTGTTGCCAAGGGATTAAGTGCCGGCAAGACGGTGGTCGACATGAGTTCAATATCGCCGATCGAGACCAAGGTCTTTGCACAGAAAATCGTTGCCCTGGGTTGTGAATATCTGGATGCACCCGTATCCGGCGGCGAAGTCGGTGCCAAAGCCGGCAGCCTGACCATCATGGTCGGTGCGACCGAAGCCGGCTTCGCACGCATCAAACCCTTGTTCGAGTTGATGGGCAAAAACATTACGCTGGTCGGCGGCCACGGTGACGGCCAGACCACCAAGGTTGCGAATCAGATCATCGTGGCATTGAACATAGCTGCGGTAGGCGAAGCCTTGCTGTTTGCAAGCAAGGCCGGCGCCGATCCGGCAAAGGTGCGCGCCGCGTTGATGGGCGGGTTCGCAGCCAGCCGCATTCTTGAGGTGCACGGCGAACGAATGATCAAGCGTACCTTTGCACCGGGTTTTCGGATCGCCTTGCATCAGAAGGATCTGAGCTTGGCGCTCGCGGGGGCCAAGGCTATGGGTTTAGCGCTGCCACAAACCGCCTCGGCCGCGCAATTGATGCAGACCTGTGCAGCCAGCGGCTGGGATCAGCTCGACCACTCAGCGCTGGTCAAGGCGCTGGAGTTGATGGCGGCACACCCGGTGGCCGAAGGCTGAGTGAAGTTTCACTCGGTCAACTCGACTGCACTGACTTTTTGCTCAGCAGTGCCTGGCGCTTGATCTCAAAAATCCGGCTCGATGCGGTCTCACGCATGACCGCTTCGGGCGTACGATAGCGCTCCGCCATAACACGCTCAGCGCTGGTTCGCAACTGCGCCTGCATGTAGGCACCGAGATCGCGTGCATGGTTCACAACCGCCAAGCCGAAGTCGACGCGCTCGGCGTCGTACGCCTGCAATGCGTCGGGCACGGTCGAGGATGCCTTGAGCTGGCGTACCAGCGCTAGCGCATCGCCGGCGGCTTTGGTCACACCCATGCCGCAATGCGGACGCGCGACGAAGGCTGAGTCACCCAACAGTGCGATGTGTCCAAAACTCAGTCGGGGCGCAGACAAGTCGAATATCGGCTGAAAAAATGGTTGTTGTGTGAGTCGAACCACTTCATCGAATTGCGGTGCCAGCAGTTCACGAGACCCTTGGCGCATGGCGGCGATGATCTCGGCTCGAATCGATTGCGGTGGAATGCCGCCTTCAAACTTTCTGCCCTGAGCGTCGGTCAATAGATTAACCAGTTCCGAGTCCTCTGCCGCAGGCCGGTACCAAACAAAGTTGAATCGCCGTTCGCCGACCGCGACCGAATGGTCGGCGCCGGCAACCGGGTAGCCCAGCATTTGTTCCCCAATCGGCAGGCAAAAGGAGAATTTGTCAAAGATCGCATTATGAGTAGTCGGCTGCAAGTCGCGCTCGGCAACCAAGCCTCGCCAGGCAATGTAGCCCGCGTATTGCGCCTTGACCTCCGGTAGTAATCGTTCCCGCACGGTTGAACGGATGCCGTCGGCTGCCACAACGAGATCCGCCTGCTCTTTGGCGCGATCGGCGAACTCAATTAAAGCACCCGACGCCTGATCTTCGACGCCTAGCACCGGGACATCGTTAAAGTACAGCGCGGCCGGCAGTGCTGCGCGCAGCAATTGATACAAACGCCCCCAGGAGGTAAAAATTTGCTCGCCGTCGAGCCTGCCCAAGACCGTACCGTCGCGCGCCAGCGTAACCCGTGACTCAATTCGAACGCCGATTGACTGGTCGATCTTGATATCGCATTGCTGCAGGGCCTCAAATAACTCAGGATGGGTCACCAAACCGGCCCCGCGACCAGCCAGCTCGAACGCCGATCGTTCGTATACACGGACCTCCCAACCGGCGCGATGCAGCAGGTTGGCGGCAAACAGGCCGCCGAGCGAACCACCAACAATTCGCGCGGTGGGGTTTTTTCGGCTCATCATGATTCGGCAATGCTAGCCTATGCTGGGGATCGGCATTGCCGATCGGCATCAAGGTGGTCGCGGCACGTGTAATCGCATGACCCGCAGGCTGCGACCCTCGCCTGCCGCTCTGGAAGAATTACCGCCGGTACGCGGTCCCTGCTTCGGCACCCGTTCGCGATATCCCTGGAACACTTGTTCGCGCCCATCGGCCGTCACCACTCGCACCTCCCAGGGTTCACCTGAGCGCTTGAGCTTTAACTTACCGGCTCGTTTGGAAGCACTTTGGGCGACCGATTTTTTGGTAGGTATGGCCGGGCTGGCGATCGATCGTCCGGTAATGGTTTCAACCGCCGCTGACTTAGCCAGGGCCGAGGCACGAGCGGGAGCTGCCGCACAGAATTCGGTTTTCAAACCCGCAAGGACCGATAAGGTCAACGGCAAACATTTAAGGCAGGCGCTGACTACCAGACGCAGTCGCGCGAACCGGTGCGAAATTAATTGACCTTCCAGCTCAAATGGCATTGAAGACTCTGTTTGTGTGGCGGGTAGCAGGTGAGTAGCAGTCGGACAGAACGCAAGCGTAGCTGGTCTGGGAATTCAGGTCGATCATCCAAGCGTCTGATTTTTAAAGCTTTTATGGCCTAGACCGAGCCAATCTGGCACCTGGCGTGCGGTTCCGCCAGCCGCAATTTCCTTAATAATTCAAACGGAGTTCTTGAAATAAAACAAATGTTTGATTAATATAAAACAAACGTTTGTTCAATTTAACTCAAGTCACAATTTTTCGAGAACCTATGCAAAAATCTGCCGCAGCAAGCCACAAACCGGTTCGCGCCGATGGCATCGAGGCGCGGCAGCGGTTGATTTCGGCCGGACTCGAATTATTCGCGCAGCAGGGTTTTCAAAAGACCTCGGTGCGGGAAGTCGCGCTGGCCGCGCAGGTCAATCTAGCGTCAATCAGCTACTACTTTGGTGACAAGGCTGGCCTTTATCGAGCGGTATTTACCGAATCACTGTCCAGCCCGCACTGCCTCGAACCGCGTTTCAACCAGCCTGGTTTGAGTTTGACAATGCGGCTGCGCCAATTCTACGAAGACTTTCTGGAACCGCTAAAACATGGCGAGGATACGCGCCGGGTCATCAAGCTGCATTACCGCGAAATGATCGAACCCACCGGTATCTGGCAAGAAACGATCGATAGCGAGATACGGCCCAGTCACGAACTGATGTTGCGCCTGCTCGTGCAAGAACTCGGGGCACGCCGTGTCGATATTGACGTACAGCGCCTGGCCTTCGGCATTGTCGGCATGGCAGTGCACTTCTTTGCCTGCCAGTCAACAGTTGACTCAATCGCACCGCAAGTGGTCAGCACCTCAAAGGCGATCGATACGCTGGCCGTGCGCCTTGCCATGTATGCCGAGGCGATGATCAATGCCGAAAAAAGTCGGCGTGCACAACTCCAGGATTCACATAGTGTCAACAGACTTTAAGTCCTACAGCAGATTTTCGAAGGTGCTCGGTGCAGTTGCCGCGGCAAGTCTGGTCAGCGCCTGCGCGCCGATCCGCGTGGTTGGCCCGAACTACACCACTCCGGAACCAAACACCGCCTCCTCCTGGCAAGCGCCGAAGCCGCACAACGGCAGCAAGACAACGCTCGCGCAGTGGTGGCAACAGTTCGATGATCCCGTTTTGATCAAGTTGATCGAACAGGCCCAGCTCGAAAACGTCACGGTGGCGCAAGCGCAATCACGAATTCAGCAGGCGCGCGGACAAGTTGTAAGCGCCAACGCGGCTTCACAACCGAATCTTGACGTCGGCACCAGCTTTAATCGTGCCGCAGTCTCGTTCGGTGGACCGGTCATCGTCCGTTCTCTGACCCAGGTGCAAGCGCAATCCGCCTGGGAGATCGACTTGTTCGGTGGCAATCAACGCGAGCGAGAAGCGGCCAGCGCACGGCTTGACGCTCGTCAGGCCGATTGGCACGACGCACGGGTTGCGGTGGCTACCGAAACCGCCAACCTGTATATGCAATTGCGGTTCTGTGAACTGCAGGTAGCGTTACTGGATGAGGACTTGAAATCGCGGCGCGAGACCGCGCGACTCACCGACCTGAGCGCCAAAGCAGGCTTTCAGGCACCTGCGAACGCCGCTCTGATTCAGGCGAGCGCATCCGACGCATCGGCTCGCCTCATTGCACAGCAAGCAGAATGTGACCTGTCGGTGAAGGCCTTGGTGGCGCTCTGCGCACTCGATGAAAGCGGCCTGCGGGCTGAACTGAACCGAGCTAAGGCCAAGCAACCTAAGCTCACCGAGTTCGAGATCGCCGAAGTACCCGCCAATCTGTTGTCGCAGCGCCCCGATCTAGCCTCAGCCGAGCGCGAACTAGCAGCGGCCAGTGCCGATATTGGCATCGCCGAAGCCGCTCGTTATCCGCGTCTTTCCTTATCAGGATCGATCGCACCGGTCTTGCTGGCCTCGGCCGGCCAGACCGTCAAAGCGTTAACCTGGTCGGTCGGCCCGGCACTGAATCTGCCGTTGTTTGACGGCGGCCGCCGGCTTGCCAATGTCGACACCGCAAAGGCCAGCTATCAGTCCGCCGAATTTAGCTACCGCCAAAAAGTACGGCAAGCTGTTCGCGAGGTTGAAGACGCGCTGATTCGCCTGGCCAGCGCCAATCAGCGCAACGCTGATGTCAACGCAGCCGCCAACGGCTACCGCATCAACCTGACTGCCGCTCAATCACGGTTTGGGGCCGGTGTGGGTTCAGTGCTTGAACTTGAAGAGTCGCGCCGGCTAGCGCTGGTCGCCGAAGCCAACGTCATTGCCATCCAGCGCGATCGAATCACCGCCTGGATCAGTCTGTATCGTGCGATGGGCGGCGGTTGGGTCACTTCCGCGCCGGCACAACCTTAAATCAAGGAAGTCTTGAATCTGTGAATCCTTGAATCATTGAAGTTTTGAGTTATTGAAGTTTTAAGTCATTCATACCGTGAGAGAAGCAACTTGAATATCCGCCCTCGAATCCGTCTTTCATCTCAATCGATAGCCTATCGATTGAAGCCCGATCGCTCGATCGCATCGCACTTGACGTCATCCTGCTCGAGGTCATCCTACCTAAGCTTGATGCTGTTGATATCATTTCTTTCGATCGGCGTTTCGCAGTCAACTTGGGCGCAGGAAAAATCAGTCGCCAAACCGGCTTTGACCGTCACCACAACCAAAGCCAGTAGCGCTGAATGGCCCCTAAAACTCAGTGCCAACGGCAACATTGCACCGTGGCAAGAAGCGGTGGTTGGGGCCGAAGTCAACGGCCTGCGACTGATCGAGGTCAAGGTCAACGTCGGCGACGAAGTCAAGAAGGGCCAGGTGTTGGCGGTCTTCGAGACCGAGTCTGTGCAGGCCGACATTGCGTTGGTTAAAGCAAATCTGGCCGAGTCTGAAGCGGCTTTGGCCGAAGCCCAGTCAAACGCCGAGCGCGCACGGCAATTACAAAACAGCGGTGCCATCAGTGCTCAGCAAATCGGCCAATACCTGACCACTGAACGTACCGCCCGCGCGCGTATTGCATCGGCGCAAGCGCAACTGCGACAACAAAATCTGCGACTCAAGCATGCGCGGGTATTGGCGCCGGACGCCGGTGTGATCTCAGCACGCAGCGCGACCTTGGGCTCGGTCGCGCCGGCCGGTATGGAGCTGTTTCGAATGGTCCGCCAAAATCGCCTTGAATGGCGTGCCGAAGTCACTGCCAGCGAAATCACCCGCATCAAGTCAGCCAGATCGGTCATGGTCAGTCCGGCCAACGGCGCACCGATTCGCGGCACCGTGCGCATGATTGCGCCAACCTCCGACCCGTTGACGCGTAATACCCTGGTCTACGTTGACCTGCCCGCCGGCAGCGACGCAAGAAGTGGCATGTTCGCCAGAGGCGAGTTTGACCTCGGTGCCAGCGAGGCACTGTCAGTGCCGCAACAATCGGTAGTGGTCAAGGATGGTTTCAGCTACGTCTTTCGAATTGGCACCGACAACCGGGTGGTTCAGACCCGCGTTCAAACCGGCCGCCGCTCCAATGAAATGATTGAAATCACTTCTGGTCTGAAACCCGACGCGGTTCTGGTCGCCACCGGTGCCGGATTTCTGAATGACGGCGACCTGGTCGGCGTACTCAACCCCTCAGCCAAAGCTTCAAAGTAAAGCATGATCAATTTTTCATCCCTCTCCATCAAGAATCCGGTTCCGGCGATTCTGCTGTTCATTCTGCTCACGTTGGCTGGCGTGATCGGCTTCAAGTCCAGCGGTGTGCAGGATTTTCCCGATATTGAACTACCGCTGGTGATCATTGACGCGAGTCTGCCGGGGGCCGCCCCGGCCCAGCTTGAGACTGAGGTCGCCCGCAAGATTGAAAACTCGGTAGCCACGCTGCAAGGCGTTAAAAATGTCGTGACCAAAATTCTTGACGGCACCGTTTCAATCACCGTCGAGTTTGTACTTGAGAAAGACGGCTCCGACGCCGTCAATGAAGTACGAGATGCAGTCGGTCGGGTGCGGGCCGACTTGCCCAGCGACTTGCGCGATCCGACCATCACCAAGGTTTCCAACGCCGGTCGGCCGGTGGCCATTTACGTCGTTGCACCGGCTGCGGCGGGACCGATCAGTGCCGCCGACGAAGAAAGCCTGTCGTGGTTTGTTGACAATACGCTGGCCAAGAAACTGCTGAGCGTCAAGGGTATTGGCCAGATCAAGCGCATTGGCGGATTAAACCGCGAAGTGCGCGTCGAGCTCGACAGCGCAAAAATGGCGGCGCTGAACTTGTCGGCGCTCGATGTGTCGCGGCGAATCAAGCTGGTGCAGCAAGAGTCACCGGGTGGGCGCGGCGATGTCGGCGGTGCCGAACAATCGGTGCGCACCATTGCGACGGTCAAGACCGCCGGCGAGTTGGCGAACGTCGAGCTACCGATGGCCGACGGACGACGGATAAGGCTCGATCAGATCGCCAGCGTTACGGACACCAACGCCGAGCGACGCTCGATCGCCCTATGGAACGGCAAGCCGGTGGTAGGCTTTGAAGTGCTGCGCACGCGCGGCGCCAGCGAGCTTGACGTCGCGACGCAAACGCGCGACGCGATCGCCAAGATTGCAGTTGACAATAAGCACATCACTATTGTCGAAGCGGTTGATAACTCCTGGGCAATCGCCGAGAACTTCACCGGCTCCATGGAGTTGCTGTACGAAGGTGCCTTACTCGCAATCATTGTTGTCTGGGCGTTTCTGCGCAACTGGCGTGCGACGCTGGTCAGCGCTGCCGCGCTACCGTTATCCGTCATACCGACCTTCCTCGGTCTTTGGTACTTCGGCTACACCCTGAACACCGTTACGCTGACCTCATTGGCACTGGTAGTCGGTATTCTGGTTGATGACGCGATCGTCGAAATCGAGAACATCGAGCGCCATTTGCGGATGGGTAAACCGCCTTTCCAGGCGGCGATGGAGGCAGCCGACGAAATTGGCATGGCCGTCATTGCGACAACCTTCGCGCTGGTGGCGGTGTTCCTGCCGACTGCCTTCATGGCCGGCATTCCAGGCAAATTTTTCAAGCAATTCGGCTGGACCGCCGTCATCGCCATTCTGGCCTCGCTGGTCGTCGCACGCTTGCTGACGCCGATGATGGCGGCCTACTTGCTCAAGCCTTCAAAGGAGATCGAGCGAGCCGATGGCTGGATCATGCGAAGCTACCTGCGCGCGGTGCGCTGGTGCTTGAAACATCGATGGATCACAGCGATTGCCTCAGCGCTGTTTTTCGTCTGGTCGGTGTCGCTGCTTGATCGCCTCCCGAAAGGCTTTGTGCCGCCGGCTGATCGCGCGCAAACGATGGTCAATATCGAGCTGCCACCCGGCGCGACGCTGGTACAAACGCAAGCAGCAGCAGAAGAAGTGCGTCGAAGACTCGTGGCGCTGCCCGATGTCAAACAAGTATTCAGTTCGGTCGGTGCCGGCTCTTCCGGAGACGCGTTCGCGCCGGGTGCCACCGCCGAGGCACGCCGCGCAGTGCTGACGGTTCTACTCAGCAAACGCGACGAGCGCAAGGTCGTGCAGCAGGCGGTCGAAGACGATATTCGCAAACAACTGAACGACGTTCCCGGCGTTCGATTGCTGGTCGGACCACAAGATACCGGCGTCAAAATGCAAATGGTCCTGCAAAGCGAAGATCCATTGGCGCTGGAGACGGCAGCGCGCAGCCTTGAACGCGAGTTGCGCGGCCTGCAAGGGATTGGTAACGTCAACTCGACCGCCAGTCTGACGCGTCCGGAAGTCATTGTCCGGCCCGATGCCGCGCGCGCCGCTGATCTGGGCGTGACCACACTGGCAATCGCCGAAACGGTGCGCGTGGCGACGGCTGGCGACTACGATATCAGTCTGCCGAAGCTGAATCTGTCCGAGCGACAAGTGCCGATTCGCGTCAAGCTGCCCGATAGCGTGCGCGCTAACCTGGACGAGTTGGCACGGCTCAGTGTGCCCGGAAAAAACGGCCCGGTCATGCTCGGTAACGTCGCGACCTTGTCGATCGAAAGCGGCCCGGCACAGATCGATCGACTGAACCGCAGCCGTAACGTCACGCTTGAAATCGAGCTGGCCAGCCGGCAGTTAGGCGAAGTCAACGAAGAAGCGATGGCCTTGCCAACCATGAAGAGCTTGCCACCCGGCGTTCGACATGTCGAGCAAGGCGATGCGCAAGAGATGCAAGCCTTGTTCGGCAGTTTTGCGCTGGCCATGGGCATTGGTGTGCTGTGCATTTATTTTGTACTGGTGCTGTTGTTCCATGACTTCATGCAACCGGTGACGATTCTCGCCGCCTTGCCGTTATCAATCGGTGGCGCGTTTATCTTGCTGCTGCTAACCGGCAAGAGCTTCTCGATGCCGGCGTTGATTGGTCTCCTGATGCTGATGGGAATCGTCACCAAGAACTCGATTCTGCTGGTCGAGTACGCGATCGTCGCACGCCGTAATGGCATGACGCGCTTTGACGCATTGGTCGATGCCTGTCACAAGCGCGCCCGACCGATTGTCATGACCACGATCGCGATGGGTGCCGGCATG
>JANORY010000192.1:0-5300 GCA_031415535.1 Burkholderiales bacterium
CCCAGAAAAGGGCCGAACCAGGGCACGGCCGACAGCCAACCATGCACACCCGTGAAGGCTTCAATGGTCGGCGGCGTGCTGACCTTCGGAAACAGCACCCGGTAGGCAAAATAGGTCATGCTGGTGGCGAACAGGGTTAACCCCAGTCCGGCGACATGCTGGGACAGTGCCAGGCGTACCGTCAGCAGCGCATGCAGCAGCCCGAACAAGCCACCGATCAGTGCCGCAGCGGCAATTCCGATCCACAGATGATGGCCGTGATAGACGGTGTACCAACCGGTGAACGCGCCGGCCACCATGATGCCTTCAATGCCCAGGTTCAACACGCCGGCGCGCTCGCACAACAATACGCCAAGAGTGCCGAGGATTAGCGGCGCGGCGATCCGGAATACAGCGACCCAAAAACTCGCCGCCCAAATGGTGTCGATCAGATCAGCCATCACCGCCAGCGCAGCCGATAGCGCATCAACATGGTCGCCGTCAGCACCGACAATAGCGCCACCGACACCATGACGTCGGCAATATAGTTGGGCACCGACACCACCCGGCTCATTGAATCGGCACCGACCAGAACCGCAGCGATAAAAATCGCCGCAGCAACGACCGCGATCGGCGACAGGCCGGCCAGCAGGGCAACCACAATGCCGGTGTAGCCGTAACCGGGCGACATGTCGAGCGTCAGATAGCCGGTACGCCCTGCCACCTCGAACACACCGGCCAAACCGGCCAGGCCACCGGATAACAGCGCCGTCTTGAATACGACAGACGCCACCGGCATACCTTGAAAGGCGGCTGCCTGCGGATTCGAGCCGACCATCCGCATTTCGAAACCCAGCACGGTGTAGCGATTCAAGAGCGCCAGGGCGATAGCCAACACAATCGCATAAATGAAGCCAGTATGCAGACGGGTCTTCTCGATCAGTCGCCCCAATTCGAGCTCGGGGCGCAAGGCCACGGATTGTGGCCAGCCCATCGCGGAGGGGTCTTTCATGACGCCGTCGAGCATAGCCGATACAAATAGCAAGACCACAAAATTGAGCAACAAGGTCGTGACCACTTCATCGACCGAATAACGCATTTTCAGCCAGGCACTGAGCCCGAGTAGTAAAGCACCGGCGAGCGCACCGGCGGCGACCATCAGCAGCCAGATCAGGGCATCGGGCAAGCCCAGTTGGGTCGCATCAAGCAGGCTCATGGCCGCAATGCTGGCCAGCGCGCCCAGATAGAGCTGACCTTCAGCACCAATGTTGTAGAGCCGCGCTCGAAACGCAACCGCCGCCGCCAAGCCGGTGAAGATCAACGGGGTCGCTCGGGTCAAGGTCTCGGTCACCGCAAATTGCGAACCGAAGGCACCGATAAAAATCAATGCGTAGGTGTCGGCCACCGGCGCGCCGGCCCAAGTAACCAGCAAGGCGCACGCCAGCAGCGTAAAGCCGATGGCAGCCAAGGGTGCAATCAACCAACCGAGCGGCGCGGCACTGCGCTTTTCGAGCCGCATGGTCAAGCGGCCTGTCCGGCCATGGCCAAGCCGATCTGGCTCACCGACCAGGACGCGGTCGGGCGCGCCGTGATCATCTTGCCGCGATACAGCACCGCGATCCGATCGGCCAGCGCAAAAATCTCGTCGAGGTCTTCGGAAATCAGCACAATAGCCGCATCGCGGGCCTGCGCCCGCCGCAATTGCTGATGCACATACTGCACCGCGCCGACATCGAGACCCCAGGTCGGTTGATTGGCAATCACCAGCTTGGGCGCATCGGCAAGTTCCCGGCCCAAGATGAATTTCTGAATATTGCCGCCGGAAAGATTTTTGATCGGCCGATTAAATCCGCTATGCCGAACATCGTACTCGGTCGAAATGGTCCGCGCGCGCTGGTTCATCGCCCGCCGATCCAGCACTCGAAGCAAACTGGCCAAACCGGGCCAGCGACAATAGCGCGGGTTGCGGTAATCATTGAGTATGGCGTTTTCGTCCAGACTGGCCTCGCCGATCACACCCAGCGAGACCCGATCTTCGGGAATCCGCGCCACACCCGCTGCAATCCAGGCGGTGGGCTTGGCGATCATCGGGCGACCAAACACCTCGATGGTTCCACGATTCGCCGCTAACGTGCCGCACAACAAGTCCGCCAGCAGTTGCTGGCCATTGCCGGCAACACCGGCGATTGCGAAAATTTCACCGCGCCGAACCTCGAAATCAAGTTTGTTCAAGACGCCTCGTCGCGCTTGACTCAGACTCAACTGATAGACCCGCAAAGCCAATTTGCTACCCTGCGTTGGGCTGTCCGCCATCGGCTTGATGGCCTGCGTTTGATCGGTGTCAACGCCTGCCTGTGCCGGCGCAAGCGATCGTCCAATCATCGCTCTGGCCAGACCGTCAACACTGGCGTCGGCGGTGGGCAGTTCGGCAACCACCCGACCGGCGCGCAGTACCATGATTCGTTGACTTACCGCCAACACTTCTGGCAATTTATGCGAAATAAAAATCACCGCCAGACCCTTGCTGACGAAGCGCTTCAAGGTCGCAAACAATTGTTCGACTTCACCCGGCGTCAGCACGGCAGTGGGCTCATCGAGAATCAGATAGCGCGCGCCGCGCAACAAGGCTTTGAGGATTTCGACCCGCTGTCGCTCGCCGACCGACAGATCGCGTACCAGGGCATCGGGATTGACCGCCAGCCCGTAATCATAGGCGGCGGCACGCAGCCGCGCCCGAAACCCGGCCTGGTCGGAATTCCAGCCGCTTAAGGCCTGTTGACCAACCATTACATTATCGAGCACGGACAGATTATCGGCCAGGCTGAAATGCTGATGCACCATGCCGATGCCGGCCGCTAAGGCCGCACGGGGTTCGCCGGGCGGCAATCGTTTGCCATCGATTTCAATGCTGCCGGCGTCGGCGACATAGTGTCCGAACAGAATCGACACCAGCGTCGATTTTCCGGCACCGTTTTCGCCTAACAAGGCCAGCACCTCGCCCGGCGCAAGCTGCAATGAAATTTCGTCATTAGCTTGCAGCGCACCGAAGCGTTTGCTGATCCGCGAAAGGCGCAGCATCTCAGTGTCCTGTTCGAGAACAGGACACTAGCGAATCACGATGCCGGCGAGTCTCTTATCTGGCATTCGGCTTCGGTTGGTTATCGTCAACCTTGACCTGGAACTTGCCATCGAGAATCGCCTTCTCCTTGGCCTTGACTTTTTCGATGAGGTCCTTGGGCAGCTTGGATTCAAACGTGCCCAAGGGTGCCAGCTCCGAGCCCTTGTGTTTCATCATCGAGTACTGGCCATAGTCTTCGGCCTTGAACTTTCCGCCCTTCACTGCGGCCAAGGCCTTGTCGACGGTCGGCTCCATATTCCAGAGCGCCGACGCAACGACCGTGTCCGGGTACTTGTCTTGGGTGTTGATGACATTGCCAATCGCCAGCTTGCCGCGTTCCTTGGCGGCATCGGACACCCCGAATCGCTCGGCGTATAAGACGTCGGCGCCCTTGTCAAGCATGGCAAACGCGGCTTCCTTGGCCTTCGGCGGGTCAAACCAGGAGTTGATGAAGGTCACCATAAACTCTACTTTGGGATTGGTCTCGCGAGCACCGGCCATGAAGGCATTCATAAGGCGATTGACCTCCGGAATCGGATAGCCGCCAACCATACCGATCTTGTTGGTCTTGCTGGCCGAGCCAGCGATCATGCCGGACAAATAGGCCGGCTCCTGAATGAAGTTATCGAACACCGAGAAGTTCGGTGCCTGTGCCTTGCCGGACGAACCCATCAGAAAGGCGATCTTCGGATAATCCTTGGCTACTTTTCGAGCCGCTGCCTCGACCGCAAATGATTCACCGATAATAAAGACATTGCCCTGCTCGGCATACTGCCGCATGACCCGTTCGTAGTCGGTATTGGCGACGTTCTCCGAAAACTTGTACTCGATATCGCCGCGCTGCACGGCGGCATTCAGCGCCTTGTGGATGCGACTAACCCATTGCTGCTCTACCGGTACCGTGTAGATCGCGGCGACCTTCATTTTGGCCTGAGCCAAGGCCGCACTGGGCGCAAACGACGCGGCGAGTGCGCTGAGCGCGAGTGAAAGAATGACCCGGCGAGATACGTTGGAAGTTGCGCTGGAAGTTGCGCGACGGGATGCGCTACGAAACGGTTTTTCGAACATCAGGAGAACCTCCGAGGAGAAATTGTTTGAATAATTGGAATCAGCAAGCCTCAATAATATAGCGTTTCAAATTGGGCGTTTTAAACCACCTTCACGGTCGTCGGATCAAAGTCCGGCTTCGGAAAATTGGGATTCATATCTTTCAGCGTTGCCACCAACAGGCTCATTGCAGCGTAATCACGGTACCACTTCTGGTTGGCCGGAATCACGTACCAAGGGGCGTACTTGCGATCGGTCGCAACGATGGCGTCCCTGAATGCCTTCATGTATTCATTCCAGTGTTTGCGTTGTTCAAGATCGTGCGCGTCAAACTTCCAGTGCTTTGAGGGCTCATCCAGACGGGATTGCAAACGCCTGGCCTGTTCGTCAGGGTCGATATGCAGGAAGATTTTCACGATTCGGGTGCCTTCGTCAGATAGCAGACGCTCGAAGTTACGAATATGTTCAAAACGTTTTTTCCACCGCGACTTTGGCACCAGCGAGTTCACCCGGACGACCAGCACGTCTTCATAGTGCGAGCGATTAAAAATCGTGATCTCGCCGTTGGCAGGCACGTGCGGGTGCACTCGCCACAAATAATCGTGCGCCAATTCCTGCACGGTCGGCCGCTCGAAACGCGCGACCTTGACACCCATCGGATTCACCCCTGAAAACACCTTGCGTATCAAACCATCCTTGCCGCCGGTATCCATTGCCTGCAAGACCACCAGCAAACGCTGTTTTGACTCAGCATAAAGCCGCGTTTGCAGATCGATCAACTGAATACGTAAGGCCTCAGTCAGCTCACGCGCCTGGGCCTCATCGCCTTTGAATCCCGGTGTTGAATTTCCTGAGATCGCCGCCAAGTCGGCTTTCGGGTGTAACTTCAGTTCGGTTTTTAGTCCCATTCTGATATTCCTTCGAAAAACGCTATATTGCCAAGCATGCAGAAGTTACCCCCTGAAAACGGCCGCATTTTCTTCGAAACTGAAATATTCGCGTCCCGGCGCTCCAGCACGATTCGTCAGACGCCTGGTGAATTCATCGAAGAGCCGGCCCGCTCCAGTCCGGTATTGTGCACCTGCGATGTGCTGGTGGTCGGCGGCGGACCGGCGGGCACCACCGCAGCGATCGCCGCCGCGCGCCAGGGTGCCGA
>JANORY010000193.1:0-2245 GCA_031415535.1 Burkholderiales bacterium
GCGAGACTCATCGCTTGTTCGGCGTCGAGTTTGCTATTTGCGCGCACCCGACGCACCAATTCACGCGCATCTTCGCGCGTCTTGATTCCATAGAAGTCCAGGCTTTCGTCGATAAGCTGGCCGATCGTTTTGTCGCGCTGCGCCGACGCTTCCTTCAGCGCCCGGTAACGCGATTCGGATAATGTAATGGTCAGTCGGCTCATAGATACCTCGCACTGGTGCTTTAGCGCCAATAGGTTATTACACGATTCGAACTCAGACTGGCGAATCTTCAATTGCCAGCTCCAAGTGTGAGACGCACTGCTCAACTCGCCAAAAAAGATAGCTGGATCATGATTTTTATACCGTACTACAAATTAGTTGCATCTTTTTTGTAGTACGGTATAATTTTCTGGATGAAGCGCTATCTCGAGCCTCACATCCATCGTGATCTTGCCAAAAAAATGGTGTTCATTGGCGGGCCGCGTCAGGTTGGCAAGACGACAATGGCTCACAACATTGCCTCGTCTACAGCACCTGCCTACGCCGATTCGACCTACCTGAATTGGGACAGTCGCGACGACAAAAAAGCCATTCTTGGCAACGTCTTGGCAGGCGGCACCGAGTTGGTGATTTACGACGAAATCCACAAATACCGCGACTGGAAAAACCACCTTAAAGGTGTCTTTGATACGCGAAAACAAGATTTTTCAATTCTTGTTACCGGCAGCGCCCGACTGGATCTGTATCAAAAAGGTGGCGACTCACTGCTGGGTCGCTATTTTTACTACCGCTTGCATCCGCTGAGCATCGCGGAGCTACTCGGCAAAACCCATGATCGCGACGCGGGGTTGATATTCGCGCCCGAAATCCCTGAGGTTATCTGGCAAGACCTGATCAGCTTCGGCGGTTTTCCAGAGATTTTTCTGGCCAAAGACATTCGCGACCTTAAGCGTTGGCATCACGATCGCGAGAAGCGGCTGATTCAAGAGGATATCCGCGACATCAGCAACATTCGCGATCTCTCGACCTTGGAGATACTGGCGACACTGTTGCCAGAGCGCGTCGGGAGTCTCTTTTCGCTCAATGCGTTAACCACTGATCTGAAAGTAACCCACAAAACCATCTCACACTGGATCGACACCCTGGAGCAAATGTATTTTTGCTACCGCATTTATCCTTACCAACATTCGCGAATAAAGTCGCTTCGCAAAGAGCCCAAAATTTACTTGTGGGATTACAGCGGAATCGATGACTTGGGCGCACGATATGAAAATATTGTTGCCAATCATTTACTGAAATACACGCACTATTTGACCGACGTGTACGGCCTGCCGGCAGAGCTCTATTTCCTGCGAGACAAGGAACAACGCGAAGTTGATTTTTGCGTCGTCGTGGACGGCGAGGTCGAATTTATTATTGAGGTCAAGTCGAAAAGATCAGCACTATCGCCACAGTTGAAATACTTCAAGGACAAGCTCAAGGTCACGCATGCCTACCAATTGGTCTTCGAAGACGGGGTCGATGAAGATCACAATGGCT
Source organism: Burkholderiales bacterium (assembly GCA_031415535.1). Lineage (GTDB taxonomy): Bacteria > Pseudomonadota > Gammaproteobacteria > Burkholderiales > Burkholderiaceae_E > JANLTP01. The sequence continues at coordinate 1,522 of JANORY010000193.1, forward strand.
TGCGAATGATGAGTGCCGCAAAGTTTTTATCGGCACTGGTTTGATCAGCCCGCATCGGATTCGAACTCCGGCCAGGGCCAACTACCCGCGTAAATGCGCTCCAGCCAATGCACCGCAATCTGCGTCTTCACATCGGCCAGACGCCCTGCCCGCAGTTCATCGATCAACCAGCCCAGGGTGACAATCTCCAACTCCAGAAATTCGCCTGCGTCGAGTTGCTGCTGGGTCTTGACGAGTTTTCGACACAGGAAAATATCGATGATCTCGTCCGAGAACCCAATAGCCGGATTGATTCGAGTCAGAAACGCCCACTCGCCAGCGCGGTAACCGGTTTCTTCGACCAACTCGCGTTTGGCGGTTTGGATGAAGGTTTCGCCAGCATCCAGTTTGCCGGCGGGGAACTCGGTAAAGAACTGCGCCGGGGCGTAGCGGTATTGGCGCTCAATCAACAAGCGGCCGTCGTCGAAGATCGGCACCATGGCGGCGGCACCCGGATGCTTGACGTATTCTCGGGGACCGTGGCTGCCGTCGGGGAGCCGCGCGACATCCTTGCGCACATCGAGGAACGCGCCCTGGTAGACCGACTTTGACTCAACGGTGTGTTCGGTCAGGTCGCGCGGTTTTTGGGTCATGATTAATTTGGGTGTCGTCTGCTGCTCAACCAGCCAGCGCTTTTTGTACTGCACCCAAGCATAATGTCATCAACGGTCCCGGCAAAATACCG
>JANORY010000194.1:0-2468 GCA_031415535.1 Burkholderiales bacterium
CAACCACCTGGCGGCTAGCCGACCTCTCGACCAAGCACGCGTTTTTGAAGGATTGCGTTGGCTGGGGCAGCATGCCGCTGCACCTGGTCGAGCAAGACCTGCGAGACGGGACCTTGGTGGTTCTTGATGTCGATGATCTGCCCCGTACTGGCGTCGGCCTGGCGGTGTCTGCGGCTCACCTGGGGTCAGCACCACCCGGGCCAGCCGGGCGCTGGTTGGTTGACTATTTGAAGGTTTGGTCTGCGGACCGGCTTGGTGACGCGAAACATCCAGGATTTTTCGACTAACGGGCTAAACTTGTCCAAGCCGTGGTTGCCCTGAGGCACCCGTCCACCGAGTCATTATCGAAAGAACCATCATGATCCATGTCATCGCCGTCGTCACCGCCAAACCCGGCTTGCGCGACACCATCCTGACCCACTTCCGTGCCAACGTACCGGCGGTCAAGGCCGAAGACGGCTGCATCGAATACGGTGCCACCGTCGATGCCGACCCAACCTTGCCGATTCAAACCCAATACGGTTCGGACACTTTTGTCGTGGTTGAAAAATGGTCCAGCCTGGAGACGCTCAAGGCGCACGGCGCGGCACCGCACATGGCGGCCTATGCGGCCAAGACTCGTGAGCATATTGCCAGCCGCGTGATTCACATCATGCAGCCGGCTTAGAAGTATGCCCACAACCTGACAACGTGACATAGCAGCGTTCTGAGCCAGTAGGTTTTACGCGGCGGCTTTGTCCGAAGTACCCACCGTGCAATCATATGCACCGTGCAATCTAAAGCTGATCTGTGGCGTTAATCGTCCCGGGCAGCACAGCCCATAACGGTACCGCTTCAACGCCGTCGGCCAGTTTGAATCGTACATCACCGGGATAAACGACGTAGAGCGCGTCCAGCTTCAGATCGTCACAGGCAATGCGCATCGAAGCGGTGACTTTAGGCACGTCAGCACGCTTGAATTCAACGCCGATTCGCTGCCGGCCCTTGAGCATCAGTAAATCAAGCCCGGCGCCTTGATGGGTAGCCCAGAAATACGCTTCGTCAGGTTTTGCCAAACGCAGCACCTGCTCGAGCGCAAAACCTTCCCAACTCGAGCCGCATTGCGGGTGAACGAGCAGCGCCGGCAAGTTTGATACGCCCATCAGAGCGTGCAGCAGACCCGTATCGCGAAAATAGATTTTCGGTGACTTAACCTGTCGTTTACCGAGATTCTCATGCCAGGGCTGCAACTGGCGCACCATTAAGGTTTGGGTCAGCGTGTCGAGATAGCGCCTTACTGTCGGCTCAGACACGCCAAGCGAGCGTGCCGGCTGGGCTGCGTTCCAGATCTGGCCGTGATAATGCGCGAGCATGCGCCAGAAACGCAGCATTGCAGGTGCGGCGATATTCACACCGAACTGCGGCAAGTCGACTTCGAGATGGCTGGCGATGACGGCCGCCCGCCAGACGAGACTGTCGTCGTCTGATCCGGCCAAGAATGATCGCGGAAATCCACCACGCAACCACAGCCTGATGACAGCGTCGGAATCATAAGTTGCGCAAGACTCGCCTATCTCAGCCAGACTAAAGCCAGTAACTTCTATGGTCTCGACTCGTCCCAGCAGTGATTCCCCGGCCTGGCGCAGCAGTGCAGGCGAGGCGCTCCCCAGCAGCAAATACTGGCCCGGTGCATCTGAGCGATCAATCAACACGCGCAAGAGGGGAAACAGGTTCGGGCGTCGCTGCACTTCGTCGATTACCACCAACCCGCTTAACTTTGACAAGGTCTCAAAAGGCTCGGACAGTCGCGCCTCGTGCAGCGGGTTTTCCAGGTCGAAATAGTTGGGCGAATCACGCTTGAGCACAGTCTGTGCAATCGTGCTTTTCCCCGACTGCCGGGGTCCACTGAGCACCACCGCGCGGGAACGGTGCAGACTCTCGTGGACCGAGAGTTGCAGTTCGGAGCGGGTTAGCAGGGTAAAGGTCATCCGTTGATCGTAGAAAAAATACCATGAAATTACAACATACCATATTGGAATTTCATGATTTTTTTGGGAACAAGCCTGCCAAGCTTGTGCTCGGGCTGGTGCACGGCATTCTGTCGGCCTGTGGAAGCGGCTCTGTCTCCAGCGCAGCGCCACGACTGCTGCCTGATCATCCTTGGATGTGATCGATCAAGCCATACTCGATGCACTTGGGGACACCGGTTCTACTCGGCACAGTTTGCCGATCGGTACATTGACCAACCGGCCGGCTTCGTTCAGACGCTTGCGAAATCGCCAACGTCGACAAATCCTGCGGTACTCGCTGCGGTACTCGCTGCGGGGATCGGGTTGACGGATAGCTGGACCCTGATCCGGCGCCGCCCAGGCCGTCGCCAAAATAGACCGTAACACGGCTCGCGACTCGATTCGGCTAGGCCGAACTTCGACCCTCACTTGAACGTAAGTCCCCGTTGCGATTGAATTTTTCATTCGCGAGGTACTGGG
>JANORY010000195.1:0-3041 GCA_031415535.1 Burkholderiales bacterium
GCAGCGCCGGCAGCAGCGCGGTTCGGCCGTTAACCTGGACCGGTCGGGTACGCAATTGAGGATGATCAATCAGATCCTGCACCGAATTTATCGCACCATAAGCGGTCTGCGCCTGCGTCAGGCGCGCCACACAGTGCGGATAATCAAGTTGGCTAAAGACCGCCTGGATCATCGCTTCGAGTTCAATACGATGGGTCGTACGCAGGTTATTGTCGGCAAACTTCGGATGCAACGCCAGACCCGGGTCTTGCATCACCGACTCACAAAAATTCGCCCACTCACGCTCATTTTGAATCGACAGCACAAACTCCCGGCCGTCGCCCGCTGCGAACGCGCCGTACGGGGCAATACTCGGATGCTTCAAGCCGACTCGCTCGGGTGCTTTGCCGCCATAGCGGGTCTGCAGATAGGGAACCGCCATGAGTTCGGCGGCCGAATCGAACAAGGAAACATGAATACCGCTGCCAAGGCCCGTGCGCTCACGTTGCAACAACGCTTGCTGGATGCCGATCAGCGCGTTCATGCCCGCTGTGATGTCACAAATCGACACGCCGATGCGACCCCAAGGTCCAGGGGCGCCGCTGACCGCCACCAAACCGCTTTCGGCCTGCACCAGCAGATCGTAAGCCTTTAACTGATGCGCCGGACCCGACTCGCCATAACCGGAAATGTCGCAAGTAATCAAACGCGGGTACTTTTGGCGCAAGCTGCGCGAGCCGAAACCCAATCGCCCGGCGGCACCGGGTGCCAGGTTCTGCAGAAATACATCAGCGCTTGCCAAAAGCGCCGCCAATTGCGCCTTATCTTCGGCGAGCCGTAAATCGAGCGAGATTGACTCTTTACCGCGATTGATCCAGACAAAATAAGACGACTCGCCAAACACCGCGCGGTCGTAGCCGCGCGCAAAATCGCCCTCTGGTCGCTCAATCTTGATGACGCGGGCACCGGCATCGGCCAGCCGACTCGAACAGAACGGCGCCGCTACTGCCTGTTCAAGTGCCACCACAAGCAAGCCGGCTAGCGGACCCTTGTTGATCGGCGCACTGCTCATTTTTGCACTCCCAATTCACCGCGCTCCAATTCGAGCGTCGTACAGCGGACACGATCGAGCAGCGCGCGATTCGATTCGGTAATCACCATGCACAATTCAGGGCGGACTTCATACAGGCGGCTCAGGCTTTCCGCATATTGCCGGGCCAAGGCCGGGGCCAGCCCCTGGAATGGCTCATCGACCAGCATCAGACGAGTACCGACCATTAAGGCGCGGGCCAATGCCGCCATTTTCCCCTGGCCACCAGACAGCGCAGCCGCCGATCGATCCAGCAGAGCTTCAATCTGCGGCACCACCGCGACCGCTTCAGAGAGCCGCGTATCAATCGCCGGGTTAGCCATACCAATCGCCTCGCAGGGCAAGCGCAAATTCTCGCGCACCGTCATGGTCGGAAACAACACCCTTTCCTCCGGCGCATAACCAATACCCATTGCGGCACGCTCGAACGGCTTGCGTTCGGCCAGACTTTTGCCGCCGATTGCCACACTGCCTTCACGCAGAAGTGTAAAACCCATGATGGTCCGCAGCAGGGTAGTTTTTCCGGCACCATTGCGGCCCAACACGGCGTAGGTAGCACCGGATTGCAAGGCCATTGAGATGTCGCGCAGCACTGTGATTCCGGCGATGTCGACCGAGACATGATTCATGGTCAACATCCTCAAGCCCCAAGAATAACGGCGCGAACTTCGGCGTTATTCATGACTTCTTGCGGCGGACCGTCGGCGGCGATCTTGCCGGAAATCCAGGCCGAAACACGGGTTGCGTAACTGTTCACGATATCGACATCATGTTCGACAAAGAGTGCGGTAACCGTACGCTCATCGAGTGCTTTCATGATGGTCGACATCAGTGCATGTTTCTCGTCAGCCGCGACGCCACTGGTGGGTTCATCCATGATCAGCAATTTTGGATCCAGCACCAGCGCCTTGGCGACGTCCAGCAACTTGCGATGCCCCTCTGGCAAACTGGCGCACAAGTCGCCGGCGCGCGCCGACAAGCCCACCAACTCCAGCACATGATCGACTTCCTGCCTTGACACACTCGCAGCGAGCGAGCGAAAAAATCCGAGTCTGCGGCCCCGGGCGGCGACCGCAAGTTCGATGCTCTCGCGCACCGTATGCTCAAGAAATAACTGCGGCAACTGGAACGAACGTGCGATCCCTTTGCGAACAATATCGCGTGGATGCAAACCGGTAATGTTCTGTCCCGCAAAACTGACGGTTCCAGAGGTCGGCTTCAAATAGCCCGTCACCATATTGATGAACGTTGTCTTGCCGGCACCATTGGCACCGATCACGGCCACGCGCTCATTCGCATACAAATTAAAGTCAATATCGGCCGCCGCCACGACCCCACCAAATGACAGCGACAGGCCACGAGTAGTCAGTAAAGGCACGATGTTCGGGGTGCTGTTCGAGTCAACCATGCGAGCGCCGATCGAGTTTCACCAGCCAGGCCGAAAGTCCGGACGGCGCAACAAAAATCAGAATCAGCAACACGGTGCCAATCGCCAATTGCCAGGCACCGGTCAGAAGTGCAGCGGCGTAGAGCTTCAAGAATTCAAAGGCGATGGCACCGATGAACGCGCCGACCGGCGCTACCGTACCGCCCAATATGGCAATGAACACGTACTCACCGGAGCGGACCCAATAACCCATCTCGGGCGTCACCAAACCTTGAATCAGTGCAAACATACCACCGGAGAATCCGCACAACACGGCCGAAACCAGATACCCCGACAAAAAGACCGATCGTGCCGACAGCCCCAGGTATTCGAGCCGTACTTCATTGGTTTTGATCGCCGCCAACGCCTGACCCATCGGCGATCGATAAAAGCGCTGAATTGCCCAGCAGGACGCCAGCACCAGCACCACCGAGATAACCAGCAAGGCTATTTCGAAATCGGCGCGCTCAAGAGAGAACCCAGCCAGACTCGGGCGTTCCATTCGCAGACCGTCGGTACCCCCGGTCAGGTTGTAGAACTTGCCCA
>JANORY010000196.1:0-12489 GCA_031415535.1 Burkholderiales bacterium
GCGGGATTTGCCGAAATTCCCGCCTGGCATCCTGCGATCAGTCAGGTGATTCCGATTTCAATTCGGCGCTGGCGCCAATCGCTCGGATCGGCCAGTACCTGGGCGCAGATTCAGGCGCTGCGGCGACGCCTGCGTGCACAGGCCTACGATGTGGTGCTTGATCTGCAGGGTCTTTATAAAAGTGCCTTGCTGACGCTCTTCATGACCGGGGTGCGGGCCGGTTATTCGTTTCGATGCGCCCGTGAACCCCTGGCCTCATGGGCGTATTCGCGGCGCTTCGACGTCGATATGAACAGCCATGCCATCGAACGTATGCGCGGACTCAGTGGTCAGGTGTTCGGCTACGTGCCGCAGGGTTTACCAAGCTTTGGTCTGCAGCTTAGTCCCGTCACTAGCGCGAATCGGGCCGCATGGAACGCCGAGTCGGTCGATTCGGCGCTGCCGGAGCGACCCTTTGCGGTATTGCTGCACGCCAGCGCGCGTTCGGAAAAGCTTTGGCCGACGGCGCAATGGCAGTCGCTGATCGCGCAATTAAATGCGCGTGGTGTTGCGGTGGTTTTGCCTTGGGCGGGTGCCCAAGAACGGCAGCAGGCGCAGGTGCTCGCCGGGTTCGGGCATTTGAGTCGAGTGGCCCCGGCCATGAGCCTGACCGAGTGCGCGCAGTTGCTGCAATCGGCGCGCTTTGTAGTCGGGGTCGACACCGGACTGACGCACCTGGCTGCGGCGCTCGGTAAACCGACCATCAGCCTGTACGGTGCCACGGCCTCGAGTCGTTATGGTCCTTACTGGTCTGAGTGTGCGATCAACTTGGGCGATGTCGGTCAATGGCCGCTTTGCGCCCAGGTGCTCGACGCCCTGGCACCGTGGTTACCTGAGCGCGCATGATCCGAACTCTGTACTCGTTTGCCTGGTATCTGGCGACGCCCTTCGTGGTCTTGCATTTGCTGTGGCGTTCCCGAAGGCAGCCCGAATATCGAAGACATTGGGGGCAACGTTGGGGTCTGTTCTTGGGTCCAGGGTCTGCACCGGAACGGCCAGATCCGACTACACAACTGATCTGGATCCATGCAGTTTCGGTGGGCGAGACGCGCGCGGCGCAGACGCTGATCACTGAATTCGAGAAGGCTTATCCGAAGCTGCGTATTCTGGTGACGTCGATGACACCAACCGGCCGCCAGACCAGCGAACTGCTGTATGGCAATCGGGTGTTGCGCAGTTATCTGCCCTATGATTATTCGGGCGCGATGAATCGATTCGTTGACTATTGGCAGCCAACGCTTGCGATCATCATGGAAACGGAGTTATGGCCGAATCTGATGGCGGCTTGTAGCCGGCGCGCGATTCCGGTGTGCCTGGTGAATGGCCGTCTGTCCGAGCGTTCGTTACGAAAAGGCCTGCGTTTGCGCTGGCTAATCACACCTGCCTTGCAGCAGTTCACAGCGATTGCGGCGCAATCGCAGGCCGATGCAAAGCGGCTGCAGGAATTGGGTGCCGAACATTTGACGATTACCGGCAATATGAAGTTCGATATTTCGCCGCCGCAAAAGCAGCTCGAACTGGGCCGCAGTTGGCGCGACCAGTTGGGTGGGAGAACTGTGCTGGCGGCCAGTACCCGCGAGGGCGAGGAGCGTCTCTTGCTCGCGCAGTGGCATTTGGCCAGTGCTGCCAAGGGCACCGCTGCAAGCTTGCTGGTGATCGTGCCGCGCCATCCACAACGCTTTGACGAGGTCGCCGATCTGATCGTCGAGGCCGGCTTCAAGGTCTTGCGCCGCAGTCAGGTGCTGGCACCGCAAGACGACGGTGCGATTGCGGAGCGGGCGGCCGATCAGCGCTGGTCATTCGATGGCAGTCAAGTCCTGTTGGGCGACTCAATGGGCGAAATGTTCGCGTACTACGCGATGGCCGATGTTGCGATCCTGGGCGGCTCGCTGCTCGAACACGGTGGCCAAAATCTGATCGAACCGTGTTCGGTTGGCACACCGGTCATCATGGGTCCACACACCTTCAATTTCGAGGAGGCCGCCGAACAGGCAAGTGCGCTGGGCGCGGCAATCCGAGTCGGCAATGCCAAACAGGCGGTGCTGTCGGCCCTGGCTTTGATCAATGATTCCGAACGTCGTTCGCAAATGAGTGCTAACGGCACCGCGTTTACCGGCGATCACCGCGGTGCCACCCGCAAGACCCTGGATATTCTCGAGCCGTGGCTGGTGAAATGATCCGACTTCGCGGCGAGCCGTGCCCTGTCGCTCGCCGTGCCGTGCCGTGCCGCTCGCAGCGACGCGTCGCTCGCAGAACGCTATTACTTCGAAATGAGCGCCGGATCGACCGGTGCCAACAGCGTATTGACACTCTTTAAATCGTCTTCGGCCAACACACCCGCCGATTGTTTCAGTTTCAGCCCGCTGACCAGCACGTCATAACGCGCCTTGGCAAGGTCGCGCCGGGTGGTGAACAATTGCTGTTGGGCGTTGAGCACGTCAATATTGATCCGAACTCCGACCTGGTAGCCGAGTAGATTCGAGTCCAGTGCGAGTTGGCTGGAGCGCTCGGCGGCTTCCAGGGCGCGAATTTGTCCAAGGCCGCTGTTGACGCCCAGATAGGTCGTCCGAACGCTTTGTTCAGCCTGACGTCGCGCGTTCTCGAGATCGGTATTTGACTTGTTCTGGAGCGCGATCGCTTCGCGTACCCGCGCATCGATCGCACCGCCCGCATACAGCGGTACGCTGAATTGCACGCCAATGCTGGCGGAGTTTGAACGTACCCCGAGCAACTGGGCGGTGGCGCTGTCCGAGCGCTGCAAGCTCGAGACCAGATCGAGCGTCGGGTAGTGGCCAAAGCGTTGTCGGTCGATTTCGCGTTTGGCAACTTCCGCGCTGACCTGTGCCTGCAATACGCCAAGATTAAAATCGCGCGCGCTCTGAGTCCAATCGCTCTCGCGAGTCGGCGCGGGCGAGGTGAGCGCTACGTCCTTGACCAGTCCATGCAGGGCTGTGATGTTCTTGCCGGTCAGTAGCTCCAGCGCGCTTCGTTTGACGGCCAGATCATTCTGGCCTGCCAACTCTTGCGCGACGTTAAGATCGAAGCGAGCTTGCGCCTCCTGTTGATCGGTAACCGTTGCGGTGCCGACCTCGAAGTTGCGCTTGGCCGAGGCGAGCTGTTCACTGATCGCCCGTTTTTGTGCCCGGACCGTACCCAAGCTGTCCTGTGCGGTTAGCACGTCGAAATACGCTTGCGAGACCCGGATCATCAGATCCTGACGGGCCTGCTCGAGTTGCGCTTCGAACAAAGCGATCTGCAAGCGACTTTGCTCGAAGACTTCAAGGTTTTGCTTGCGGTATAGCGGGTAGTTAAGATTGATGGCAAACGAGCGGGAATTAAACTCGCGCCGTGCGCTCAAGTTGCTCTCGGTGCCGATTCGTGTGAGCCCCATGGTGTTGGTAACCGTCGGCAACAGTCCGGCGCGGCTTTGGATCGCGCGTTCCTGGGCGGCCTGCAGCGCCGAATGGGCGCTGGCGAGCAGGGCATCATGTTTGACCGAATCCTGATAGAGACTGACCAGATCCAGTGACTGCGCGTGCAGCGTGCCGCCAAAGTTTGCCAGCACCGCAAAAGTGATGAGAAGCATTGCCGAACGAGCGCTGATGCGACGGTTTGCAGGCTGCGACTGGCGCGCCGAGCTGCGTTGTTTCAAGGGCATCTGGAACAATCCTGAAGGGGTTTTAATAGATCGGAACAGCGGGATCAACCTCGTGTGACCACGCGTCGATGCCGCCACTCAGGTTGTAGACATCAGTAAAGCCGCGGCTCTGCAGAAATCGGGCAACCTGCAAGCTGCGAACGCCATGATGGCAAAGGCAAACGATTTTCTGATCGCAATCGAGTTCTTCGATGCGCGCGGTGATCTGGCCCAGAGGAATGTGAACCGACCCAAGCAGCCGGGCGCGTTCGAATTCCCAGGGTTCGCGTACGTCGAGCACAATCGGTGGCGCCGCCGCAGTTGCGCTCGCTGCCATTAGTGCTGCCAGCTCAGTCACACTGATACTTTTCACGTTAATTCGGATTCACCGGTTGCTCAGAACGTAAATTTGTTCTTGCCTGGAAAGCCCTGCAAGCGCTGTACGACTGTTTCGAACAAGGTTCGCGTTTCGTAGGATTGCTCATCCAACCGGGTAATGAGCTGCGCTTTCATCGCTGGCTCATCGCCTACGATCGCCACCATGCGGCCACCAATATTCAAACGCGACAACCACTCGGCACCTAAAATGGCGATCGAACCTGAAAACGCAATCAAGTCCCATTGCCGATCGCTGTGCTCGCTGTCATCGGCTAATTTGCTGGCGTCGGCACTGACTACCCGCACACCGGAGACCGCACTTCGCTGCAGGTTACGCCGCGCGAATTCGGCCAGCAGCGGATGAATTTCGAAGCTCAACACCTCACGCGCACGGTGTGCCAGCAGGGCCGCCATGTATCCTGAACCGGTACCTACTTCGAGCACGCACTCATGTTTGCGTGGTGCCAGAGCTTGCAGCAAACGCGCTTCCATCTTGGGCGCAAGCATGACTTCGTCAGTCCGCGCTGAATCGATGTGCAATGGAATTTCGGTGTCGGTAAATGCCAATGCGCGCAGGGCTGGCGGAACGAACTCTTCTCGTCGGATCACCGACAGCGAGTCGAGTACGTCCTGATCAAGCACCTCCCAGGGGCGAATCTGCTGTTCGATCATATTAAAGCGGGCGGTTTCGAAATCCATAGTGGGAGCTGGTCGTCTCAGGAGGGGACAAGGCTTGATTCTATCAATTGAGCTTGGCACCGCCTGGTTCTGCCGGAACCGCGTTCGCGGACTCCTGCTGGCGCATGCTGAACCAACTACCCAAGGTGTCGAGAAAGGTGTAGAGCACCGGTACGACCACCAGCGTCAGCAAGGTCGAGGCTAGAACGCCACCGATCACCGCATGCGCCAACGGTGCGCGCTGCTCGGAACCTTCGCCGGTTCCAATCGCCAGTGGAATCATGCCGAACACCATTGCCAAGGTTGTCATCAGGATCGGCCGCAGCCGTACTTCGGCGGCCTTTAGCAGGGCGTCCGAACGCGCCATGCCAGCCCGCCGCTGTTGATTGGCGAAGTCAATCAGCAAAATCGCATTTTTGGTGACCAGACCCATCAGCATGATGAAACCGATCATTGAGAACATATTCAAGGTTGAACGCCAGGCCAATAATGCGACGATCACGCCGATCAGGGCCAGCGGCAACGAGGCCATGATGGCGATCGGTTGCAGGAAGCTGCCAAATTGCGAGGCCAGAATCATATAAATAAAAATAACGCCGAGCGCCAGGGCTTGTACCGCAAAGCCAATACTCTCGACCATATCGCGGGTGGCTCCGCCGGACACGAAGCGGTAACCGGGCGGCAACTCGATCTTGGCCAACTCTTGTGCGACCCGGGTGCCGACCGTGCCGGTAGCGACACCATCGGCATTCGCCGAAATCATTATTTCGCGCGTCAGGTCCTTGCGATTGATCTGCGTGGGGCCCAGGCCCGGCACGAAGCTCGCGACTTGCCGCAGCGCGACAATGCGCGGCGAGCCATCGGCATCGAGCTGGCTCGACAGCAGGCTCAGGCGTTCGAGATCGGCCACCGAGTTTCGATCGTTCCTGGGCAGGCGAACCTTGACGTCATAGTTCTCATCATCGGGCGCGCGCCAAGTCGATGCGCTCTCGCCAGCGAGCAAGGGCCGAAGTGCGGCACCGACCTGAGCGATGCCAACGCCCAGGTCGGAGGCGAGCTGTCGATTAATTTCCACGGCGACGTTTGGTTTGGACGGCTTCGAGCTGGTGTCGAGATCGACCACGCCCTGGTTGGCGGACAACTTGAATTCGGTCCGTACCTGTTGGTTGACCTCAGCAATAATCTTCATGGTGCGGGCGGCCAGGATATCGAGCTGAGCGTAATCGGGGCCCTGAATACTGACTTGAATCGGCTTGCCTGAGCCGACCGTACTCAAATTGCCGAGGTCGGTAATCGTCAGGCCAGAAATCTGTGACAGGCGTTCGCGAACCGGTCCGCGCATTTGTTGTACCGACGTCGGCCGCTTGCTTCGTTCGACCAGTCGCGCAAAAACGGTGGCGTAATTCTTGCCCTGTACGGTACCGGTGTTCACCGTTGCGTAGGTTTCAATCACACCCGGAAACTCGCGCAGTGCGGCCTCGGCTTGCAACACCTTGTCCTGGGTCAGATCAAGCGACGAACCGACCGGTGTGTAGAACTGCAGATAGAGCTCGTTGTTATCGGCCTGTGGAACGAACTCAGTACCGATGAATCGCATCAACGGGATACACGCCAGTAGCGCCGCCAATGCAATCGCCGTGGTCAGCAAACGTTTGCCGAGACTCTGCAGACTCCAGGCCAGCAGGGCGACGTAGCCACGCTCGAGTTGTTCCATGAAGCCCTGGAATTTTCGTAAGACCCAGGCAATCGGTCCGCGCCCGCGCGCACCCTGCGCGTCCGGATCATTCCAGATCGACGAGAGCATCGGATCAAGCGTAAAGGAGATAAACATCGACAGCATGACGGCAAAGGCAACCGTGACACCGAACTGCTTGAAGAAGCGCCCGATGATGCCGCCCATAAAACCGATTGGCAAAAACACCGCGACAATCGTAAACGTTGTGGCCATGACAGCCAGTCCAATTTCAGCGGTGCCATCGAGCGATGCGATTTTGTGGTGCTTGCCCATGGCCTGATGCCGCACAATATTTTCTCGAACCACAATGGCGTCATCAATCAGCAAGCCGACGCAGATTGACAGCGCCAGCAGCGTAATCAGGTTGATGGTGAACCCCATCGCGAACATTACCAGGAAGGTGCCAATCAGCGAGATCGGCAAGGTCAAGCCGGTAATCACGGTCGAGCGCCAGGACGATAAAAACAGGAAGACAATCAGTACCGTCAGTAGTGCGCCTTCGATAATGTTTCGTTGCACGCTTTTGACCGAATTGCGAATCGAAGTCGAGGCATCGCGGATGATTTTGATCTCGACATCGTCGGGTACCACACCCTTATCCTTTAGCTCCTTGGCAATTCTGCGCACGCCATCGACCACGCCGATGGTGTTCTCGCCCTGCGCCTTGACAATATCGAGGACAATCGCCCGCTTGCCATTGATCAGCGCGGCATTTTCCTGTTCTTCTTCGCCATCAATAATGTTCGCAAGCTGCGACAGATAAACCGGTTGATTGCCGCGCCGGGTGACAATAATTCGGCCGAAATCGCTGGCGTTCTTCAGGCGCGCCTTGATCTGAACGACCTGTTCGCGGTCGCGCATGATCAAGCTGCCGGCCGGCAGCTCCTGATTATCACCGCGCACCGCGTTGAGCACCTGATCCACCCCGACCTTCAAGGACTCCAGCTCATTCGGTTTGAGGTAGATCTGCACTTCGCGTTTGACGCCACCGACCAAGGTCACACGGCCGACGCCGCGAGCGTTTTCAAGCCGGCGCTTGACGACCTGATCGGCCAGAGTCGTCAATTCACGCGGCGAACGCTTTTCGGACTGTATGGCGATTGACACCACCGCTGCGTCGTCGGGATTGATCCGGGTGACCAGCGGCTCCTTGACCTCCTTCTTGAAGACCGGCTTGACCAGCGCAATTTTCTCGCGCACGTCCTGCGCGGCCTTGACCGGATCAACCGATAAATCGAAGCGTATGATGACCACCGAGTTGCTCTCGTACGATCGCGACGACAGCTCGTAAACGCCACTGATGGTGTTGACCTGTTCCTCGATCTTGCGAGTGACTTCGGCCTCAATAACCTCCGGTGAAGCGCCCGGGTACTCGGTAGCAACGATAACCACCGGAAACGCCACATCCGGAAACTGCTCGACCGGCAGACGGTTGTAGGAAAACAGGCCCAGCACCACAAAGGCCACCATCATCATGGTGGCAAACACCGGATGTTGAATGGAAACGCGTGTGAACCACATGACTAGGACCTAGGGTTTACTTCGTGCGCTGATCTTGGCCAGGCTGCCGCCGCGTAAGGGGCCGAGGTTCACGACGACGATTTTATCGCCGACAGCCAGGCCGCGCTTGATTTCGACGACACCGGTTTGACCGTTAGCGGCGGCTGACGATTCATCGCGCAGGCCGATCTCGACGTCGCGCTCAATCACGCGATCACCTTCGATCAGGTAGACAAAGGTCCGTCCGGCCGCATCACGAATCGCATTACTGGGCACGGCGATGACGGCGGCTTTTGCGCCCACCACCAGTTGTCCTTGTGCGAACAGACCGGCGCGAATTCTGGGGTCCTTGTTTTCGAGACTCAGGTGAATCGGCACTGAACGGGTACCCGCCTGGGTACTGGGATTGATTCGAACCACCTTGCCGATCTGCGCCTCGTCAATACCTTCAATCGATAACGCGACGGCTTGCCCAAGGCTGACCGATCCGATATCGCTGGCCGGTACCGGCGCGTCAATTTCCATCCGCGAAAGATCGATGATTGATACGATACGATTATCCGGGGAGACCTTCTCGCCGACTTGGGCAAAGCGTTCGCCAACCAAGCCGGACATGGGTGCCAGTACGGTGCAATCGCTGAGCGCCTTGCGCGCAACGGTCAGTTGCGCCAGTGCTGCGTCGCGATTGCCCTGTGCCGAGTCGAGGCTAAAGCGCGCGTTGTCGAATGCGTTCTGTGAAATGAAATTTTTCTCAAGCAACTGCCGATTGTTTTGCAGGGTTTGCTTGGCCTGGGCCAACAACGCGTCGGCCGAGCGAAGCTGTGCCTCACGCTCCCGTACTCGCCACTCAAACTCGAGCGGATCGATACGTGCGATGACCTGACCGGCTTTGACGGCAATGCCTTCCCGGACCAGTAATTGTTTGATCTCACCAGCCACCTTGGATTTGACCATCGTCTGATTAGCCGGCTGTAACGTACCCGTGATTGGAATACGACGGGCAATGTCGGACAATGCCAAAGTGGTCAGGTCGTTCGAGCTGAACTCGATGGTAGCGAGCGCTGGGGTGCTCGGGGCGGCATTGCCCGCTGCTGAATTAATAACTGCCCGGGCTTGCGCGCTCGATGTGCCGAAGCGTTGTTTGACGAGCCAGCCGCCACCGAGCAGCACCAGCAACAGCGCGGTAATCAGTATGAAGTTTTTCTTGTTCACCAAAGAGCCTCAGATTTTTCGAATTGTAGCCGCAGTCTCAATGCTTGCTTACATTTCCTTACATTGCTTGCAGATTCGATGTCGACATCGGGGCCTCGTGCTCGTTAATCAGCTATCGTCCCAAAGGAGGCTGCGATGAATACGAAACTGAAGCTTGCAGGTTTGATTTTGGTTACTGGTACTGCGCTAAGCGCACCGGTCCAGGCGCGCGACGTAACCAGTGGTGCCATACTCGGTGCGGGTGCGGGTGCGCTTATTAGTGCTGCCCTTGGTGGCCATGAAGGCGCGGCGGTTGGAGGCATTATCGGGGCCGTTGCCGGTGCCAGCATGGCTCATTCGCAGGTGGTGGTTGGCGTCAATTCGGTCGGGTTTCCGCACGCCGGTCAGCAGGCAGGCGGCTTTGTCCCGGTCCATGGCAGGGGCCCTGGCCATCACGGCGCTTATCCAGGTGCTTACCCCGGCGCATATGGTCATCCGGATTATTGCCGTCATGACGACCATCGCGGCAATGACGGCTATCGCGGTAATCGGGACCATTATGGTTATGGCGTGCCACAGCGCTACGATGCGCCCTATGGTTATGGTGTACCGCCTGCGGTCGTCCGATATCCTGCGCCGGTCATCATTGCGCCGCCGCAGATCATTTATCGGCCGCCGCATCCGCACCATCACCGCCATCATAATCATCATCCTGGCTGGCGCGGCTATGGCTACTGAACGGCAAGCGTCGCGCATGCTTGGGTAGTCCAGAACGCTGAACGTGTTTCAACCAAAATGCCGCGAAAGCGGCATTTTGTTATTGCACTGACTCCGCGCATAGCCGATGATCCGGCCCTTGACGCGATTCCAAAGGAGTGGCGTCTGCTTGCCAATGCTTCGATCTGGATGAAATGTGATGCTGGAGTTACTGTTTGGGCTGCCGATTCTGGTCAAGGCCGCCATCTTGGGTGTGGTTGAGGGTCTGACCGAGTTTTTGCCGATTTCCAGCACGGGACATTTAATACTCGCCGGTAGTCTGATCGGTTTTTCGGGCGAGAAGGCCAAACTTTTTGATGTGGCGATCCAAACCGGTGCCATGTTTGCGGTCATCTGGCACTTTCGCGCGCGAATTGGCAAGGTCATAGCCGGGTTGACCAGTGATCGTGAGGCGCAGCGTTTTGCGCTCAATGTCGTGGTCGCCTTCCTGCCAGCGGCGTGTTTGGGCCTGTTGTTCGGGAAGTACATCAAGCAGCATCTTTTTGCGCCGGTGCCAGTTGCCATCGCGTTCATCGTTGGCGGCTTGATCATTCTTTGGGTGGAGCGCTACCAGCAGACCCGCCAGGAACCCCCTCGTGTTAACGAAGTTGAAGATCTGAGGGTTGGCGATGCCCTCAAGCTGGGCCTGGCACAGGCCTGCGCGCTGATACCCGGAACCAGTCGTTCCGGCGCGACGATTATCGGCGGCATGTTGTTTGGACTGTCGCGCAAAGCGGCGACCGAATTTTCGTTTTTCCTGGCGATTCCGACCCTGATCGGGGCCGGGGTCTACGATACCTACAAGTACCGCGATTTGTTGAGTCCAGCCGACTTGCCGGTGTTCGGCGTCGGCCTCGTCGTGTCGTTCGTTGCCGCGCTGATCTGTGTGCGTTGGTTGATTCGATATGTGGCCGGCAATACCTTCGTACCGTTTGCCTGGTATCGCATCGTATTTGGCCTGATGGTCCTGGCAACCGGCTACCTCGGTTGGGTCAACTGGAGTGCTTAACGTTTGCTGAGGGTTAAGCCGAGGCGATTGGCGGCGAAATTCAAATGCCGCTTCATGACCCGCTGGGCGCGCTTGCCGTCGCCGGCTTTGATCGCGGCGAGAATTTCAGCGTGTTCCGCATTGGCGCGTGCCAGCGTCGCGTCTGAACGTTTCGAACGCGACACGGTGGCGTGCATGGTGTCCAGCAGGACTCGATGCAGGTAATTGAGCAACTGTGCGAACAATGGGTTGCCACTGGCCTGTGCAATCGCCCGGTGGAAATCGAAATCGGCGTCAATGGTTGGCTCACCGTTGTCGAACTTTTCGCGCAGTTTTTGATAAGCCACGTCACAGCGCTTGATTTCGCTGCTTTTATGGCGCCGGGCGGCGAGTTCTGCCGCATCACTTTCGAGTGCCAGCCGGATCTCCAGGACATCGGTCATTGCGGCCGGACTCAGGGCTTCACTGCCCTCTACCTTGAACGATCGGGCAGCGGTAGGGTGCGTTACCGCGAAGACACCTGAGCCTTGCCTGGATCGCACCAAGCCGTCAGCCTTCAGTCTGGACAGAGCCTCGCGAACCACCACAACACTGACGCCGAACTCCGTCGCCAGTTCGTTCTGGCCGGATAGTCGTTGTTCCGGCTTGATGGTGCCGGAAAGGATTCGTTTGCGTAGCGCCGCCGCTACTTCATCGGCCAGGGAATGGGTGCTAAAAGGCATACGCTGGATTATCGTGTGTGAAACACTTATCTGGGGCGAGCGCACTCACCCGTTTAAACAGTAAGTCCCAAACGCCGTGCCCCAGCTTTACACCGCGCTGCTCGAACTTGGTGATTGGCCGGTAGGCGGGGCGCACAGCAAAGCCGCTTGACGGATTGCTCAACAAAGGTTCGCCTTGCAGTACCGTCAACATATGCTCGGCGTAGTTCTGCCAATCGGTAGCACAATGCAGATAAGCATCGGGCCGTAGTCGTTGAGCGAGCATCGCCACAAACGCTGGCTGGATCAAGCGGCGTTTGTGATGGCGCGCCTTGGGCCATGGGTCCGGGAAAAAAATATGGATACCGGCCAGGCTGCCCGGCGCAATCATGTCACGTACCACCTCGAATGCGTCATGATGAATAATGCGAACGTTTTGCAGCGCCTGCTCGTCGATGCGGCGCAGCAAAGCACCAATTCCCGGCGGGTAGACCTCAAGTCCGAGGAAGTTGTGTTCGGGTAAGCTGCTGGCAATGGCCGCCGTGGTTTCACCCATACCAAAACCGATTTCGAGAATTAGCGGCGCTGGCCGTGCGAATAAAGTCTCGAGTGCCAACGGTTGCGGACGAAAACGATCGCAGTACCGATCCGACAGCGCCTGAACGGCTAGTTTTTGAGCGGCGGTACTATGCCCTCGGCGACCGGAAAAGCTGCGAATATGATCGGTGGAGGGCCTTGGGGCCGGCGGATTTTTGGCTTGAATTACGGGTTCAATCATCGCAAAAGAATAGCAGAGATCGAGTCTAGAATATGCGCTTCGCGGGTGTAGTTCAATGGTAGAACGGCAGCTTCCCAAGCTGCATACGAGGGTTCGATTCCCTTCACC
>JANORY010000197.1:0-1408 GCA_031415535.1 Burkholderiales bacterium
GGTGCCGCTCGCTGGCAAATTCTGACCGAACAGTCGCTCGGTGACGGCATCCTCGACGCCGCGCTGCTGGCACGATACGAAACCTTCATGCGCCCGGAAGCCTTGCGCTGGGCCGATTGGACCAAAGGTCAGATGGAGAAGATTCACTCAGGACTGGCACTGGTCAACGTTCAGTCACCGCAATGGGGCGACACACTCGATCTCGGAAAGATCACGATCGGCTGTTCGCTTGGGTATCTCGATCTTCGTTTTGCAAGCTTCGACTGGCGTACCCAATATCCGAACGCTGCGGCCTGGTTCGCAAAATTTAATGCACGAGCCTCGATGCAAGCGACCGTACCGAAGGCGTAAATCACGCGAGTGTGGTGTTTCACACTAGAGCTTGACGCCGCCCGCCCGCAGCCCCTTTTCCCACTTCTCCAGCCACCAGGCATAGGGCTGCGGCCAGCGCTCAAAATCGCCGGTTAATCCGAAGTGCTGGGCGGCGTGCTGCGCCCAGTGTGGATCGTATAAAAATTGTCGACCGATCGCGATCAGATCAGCGCTGCCTTCCTGCAACAATCGCTCGGCCAGTTCAGGTTCGCGGATCAAGCCGACGGCCATGGTCTGAATGCCGATCTCGCGGCGAATTCGCGCGGCAAAAGGTGCCTGATAGCCGGGCGCACGCTGCAGATTGGCATTGGTCGCACCGCGCGGCGAGTTACCACCCGAAGAACAATCGATGACATCAACGCCAATGCGCTTGAGTTCTGCGGCGAACGCGATGCTGTCATCCATCTCCCAGCCGCCATCGATGCCATCGACCGATGCAATCCGCACAAACAGCGGCGTGCCGCGCGGCAATGCTTCGCGAACCGCCGCCGCAATCTGCAGCGGAAAGCGCATGCGGCCTTCGCGCGAGCCACCGTATTCATCGCGACGAACATTCGATAGCGGCGACAGAAAACTGTGCAGCAAATAACCATGCGCCATATGCACTTCGATGATTTCAAAGCCTGCGCCGACTGCGCGTCGAGCCGCCGCCACGAACGCGTCACAAACCTGCGCCCGGTCGACTGCAGTCATCTCCTTCGGAGTAAGCCAACCGTCAGCCAAGGGCAAACCGGAGGGGCCCATTACACTCCATTGCTGATCGCCACGAGCCAGGTCGCTCGCTGTTATCGGGCCATTGCCGTGCCAGGGACGCTGCATGCTGGCCTTGCGGCCACCGTGGCCGATCTGAATGGCGGGCACGCTGCCTTGATCCTTCAGAAACTTCACGATCGGTCGCAGCGCCTCAGCCTGAGCATCCTCCCAAAGCCCCAAGCAACCGTTGGTGATACGTCCATCACGCAAGACCGCCGTGGCTTCAACAAACACCAGACCGGCACCACCCTGCGCAAATTTGCCGTAGTAAACCAAGTGATGC
>JANORY010000198.1:0-3778 GCA_031415535.1 Burkholderiales bacterium
AGGCGCACCCAACTGGGCCGCACTGGCCAGGGGGGTCGTTGATCTGGTCTGCCTGCTGTTGCGTGGCTTGCGCGGGTTGCGGCGGCTGTTTCGGTACCAGCAGCGCACGCAGCTTGGCGTTCGGAGCCAATAGGCCATGAAACCGGATCAGATGCAGCCTCGGCCTGGGCACCAGCGCGGCCAGGCGCTGCATGAACTCCAGGGGCGACATCACCAGATGGGTCGTACCATCTCGCCAGGGCGTCTTCAGTGTCAGCACCACTGGGCGACCGCAGTCCAGACGGTGCAATGCCCGTAACATCCGACCTCGGAAAGGTACGCGCCATGCCATTGTCCTTCGGCGGCATAGCGGGACGGCGAAGCGGCCGTTCAACGGCCGCTTTGAAAAGACAGGCGACAGTTCATGGATGCGCTGCGGGGCACCTAACCCGTCTTTCTCAACTCGCGTCCTGATTCAATGATTTTCGGGTATTTTTGCGCGGTAAGTGGTTGATGCATATGAGGCGTTCCCGCAGAAACGTTTGTAGTGCAGACCTTGGTCCTTGGCAGAGGGCTGGCGCCTGCTTAAACTGCGATGCATGTTTTTGCGCTGGAATCGCCGCACCAAGGATGGCAAGGAGCACGAGTACTGGAGCGTGGTCGAGAATCGCCGCGTGAGTGATGGTCGCGTGGTGCAGCGTCAAGTGCTGTGTGTCCGCCGCTGACAAAGATTGCATCTTGGTCCGCCAGCTCAGCGACTTTAATTATCCAGGACGAACCGAAGAAAAGAATGACAGATGGGAGGGGCGGCACTGGCGTTGACCGTTGGCCGCGTAGAACTTAGCCAGGAACAACTCCCGATCACCCGCAGGTGTCGGGATAAAGCATATTTTTGGGTTCGGCTTTTCGGTTAGTGCAAGGATGTAGTCATCGATTGGTGAAAGCGCATCTTCCATGAGAAAGCCACCGCCGCCGATCGCTAGGATGCGCTTTTTCACGTCACGCCGGTGCCGGCACCTTGGCGCTATGGAGTTGGCTCCGCTGACTTGGGTTGAAGCTTGGAAGGCGGCGCAGCCCGCGTCTGGGATGGATGTTGCAGCGCTGGGTTATGCGTTTCCTGGGGAGAAGTCGGCGGTTATTCGGGTGGAGTATTTGACAGTGGGGGAGGCGACTTATGGGTTGCGGTCGATGCCGGCTGGCTGAGCACCGCACGTATGCGCGATCGCGGTTTGGACAGTGTTGATGCCTAGTTTGATGCGCACGAAGTCCGGCGATGGCGTGTGTGCGATCAGAATCTAGACAATCAGAATCTACAAAAATTGATGAAGTCGGCAAAGTTCATCGGTTTGAGTCATTGCTTCGCGCGGTACGAGGTTTCGACGGTCTGGCAGCGGGCACAAAGCGTCTTGGGTTATGAATGTGCGTGCGGCAACTGATCTCAAGGCGACTAAAGGGTGCCGATAGAACCTGTGTTTAAAACTCGCCTACTAACCAACAGTAATGTCTTCTAATCCACAGTCACAGCCGAAGCGCATGCTCGTCGTCCGCGCAAGCCCGAATGTATATGACGAGGAAATTGACGCGGTGGTCGATTTCGCGAAAATTCATGAGGTGGAGGCGGAACTCGTCGATCGTACAAAAGGCGATGTTATTCCGACTCCGGATGGTAAGGGGTGTTTTTCGTTGATCTACTTGGCTGGTCACGGGAATATGGAAGCGCTAGAACAGCCCGACGGTGCCCCACCCGCGCTATGGGACGCTGTTGCAATGGAACTGTGTAAATCGGCATGCATGGAAAACGGTGCAATTGTCTTCTGCGCATGCTGCCATGGAGGAATGCGCAACGTCGCACGTGCGATTCTGAAGGCATGTCAGTCAGTGCACTTCGTTTGTGGTCCGAAATCGATAGTTACAATTCACACGCTAGCCCTTGGATTCCATACGTTTCTCTACAATATATTCTTTCGCCGAAGTGGCGCTGACGAAGCATGTGCGATCGTGTCTCGGGCGACAGGGCACGCGTTTCTAACGCATGATCGTCAGACAGAACTTCAAGCAAACCTAGAGCGAAACCTTGCGCGTGCTACACAGCCTTCCCCACCTTCCCAGAAATAACTTGGCGCTGAACGCGGACAAGGTAACCTAGCCCGGTGAAGTAGACACTCTGTAGTTGGAGGCTCCAGTGGTCAGTTCAGTTGAACAAAAGCTAAAGCAATCCGGCGGCTTTAATGGCGTCAAGACGCACAGCCAAGCGGGCGCTCAACTGTAGAATCGTTGGGATAGATGGAAGCGATCAAATCATATGCCGATGCAACCCAACGAATTTGCCAAACTGCGCAGTACCATCAATCAAATCCAAACCGGTGACTTCGATGCGAATCATGTCGACAACCTGCTCATCAAGCTTCGCCCCTACGCTGCGGGGAATAGCATTTTTCATGAAGTAGCGCATTTCGTTGCGCACTCAGACGAGCGGGATCGCGGTTTGGCATGTGACTCCATTATTGCGATCGTTGATCGGATGCAGTTTTTTAGGGAGTACCAGATAGGAAATCGCCCGCTAAGCCTCCGCGAACCATTCCCGGCGTACATTCGCCGTTTGTTTATTTCCCAAGTGCGCCTGATGGACGAAAACCGCTTGAGAACCGAGCACAAAATGAGTCGTGCCTCGCTGATCAAAAAAATTGACAGCGCTTTTTCAAATGACCGGAAGGCTGGCACGTGGAGCCTACGTCCAGGCAAAGGCCGCGTCGAGCTTACTAACGCGCTGCAATTCGTTATGGGTTTCATCGACCCAAAGCCGGCCTTCAGCGTCCGTGATTTTCACAAGGAGTTGAAAGATGTGATGCGCACACAAAATGTTAGCTTTGACGAGGCAGCGTGGGACGCGCAAGTGGGCTGCATCTCGCTTGCGCTGCTGTGCCTAATATCCAATACCGACTTCCGGATCGCAAATGGAGATGTAGCGAGCTGCTCGCTAGGTACTGAAAACGAACTCAGGATTCTCAGTGGACAACGCAAGCGCCCGTGGGGGGTGACAGATTCCGAACCAAGTAGCTTCGGGAAATTGCAAATACGGGGCGACGCAAGTGTCAAAGCTCCGAATCAGTCCCCGCTGCAGATCGTTTTTCCGCTAATCACGACTGACCTCGATCCGAAAATACACTGCGACCCCAGACTGTTTAGTCATGGCCAAGGTGAAGAAGAGTTCAGCGATTGCGTGGTTGAAGGGATCAACTTTTCTAGAGATATGTCACTGTCTGACGACTTCAAGCTTGTCCGAACTGATTCACTGGCTCAAACGAGCAAGTCATCGCAGCAGGCGTCTGGGAGTAACTATTCAGCCCGGTAAACGAATTGACCCGCTAATCTGAATGGCACTTACATTAGCCATTATTGATGTCCATGGCGTCGGACCGATTCGCGCGCGATGTCGCGCGATGTCTTCAGCCATGGAAACGATTTGGGACGTCGCTTTCGCATTCGTGGCTCGATTCGAGAATCGCCGCAATGATCGTAAGCGCGCCGCCGCAGTTCGGGCAATGCTCAAGATCGAGATCAAACACCCGCTTGAGTAGTCGCGCCCAATTGGGCCGCACTGGCCGGTGCGTGTCTTTGGTCTGGCCCGCCTCCTGTTGCGTTGCCTGCGCGGGTTGGAGCGGCTGTTTCGGCACCACTTGCGCACGCAGCTTGGCCGGATTTGCGTAACAGACGGTGCCAATACGCCGTGAAATCGTATGAGGTGCAGTCGCGGGCGCGGCACCAGCGCCGCCAGGCGCTGCATGAACTCCAGGGGCGA
>JANORY010000199.1:0-9002 GCA_031415535.1 Burkholderiales bacterium
GGCCGGATTTGCGTAACAGACGGTGCCAATACGCCGTGAAATCGTATGAGGTGCAGTCGCGGGCGCGGCACCAGCGCCGCCAGGCG
The DNA here is from genome assembly GCA_031415535.1 of Burkholderiales bacterium. Classification (GTDB taxonomy): domain Bacteria; phylum Pseudomonadota; class Gammaproteobacteria; order Burkholderiales; family Burkholderiaceae_E; genus JANLTP01. Next base: position 87 of record JANORY010000199.1, read on the forward strand.
CTGCATGAACTCCAGGGGCGACATCACCAGGTGGGTAGTGCCCTCTCGCCAGGCCGTCTTGAGCGTCAGCACCACTTGGCCGGCCGCGTTACAGCGCACTGCGGCGTGCAAGCTAAGGCTTTCCAGGTTGGCGCACAGGGGCTGCTTGAACTGCGCCGCTTTGGGCTTTGCGCCTTGCAAGGTCAGCAATTTCTGGCCGGGCACCACTCACCGCTTTTGACCTTGGATTCGAACAGTTCTGCGCCCTTGACAGTCTGTTCAAAGTTGCTGCCCGACAAAGGAAACCGGCACCACGACGATTGCACCAATGAATGCAACACAAGCAAATGCTGCCAGTGAAGGACGCAGAACTTTTCTCGCAAGCCAGCGCTGCGCGGGTGAAAACAGAATTGTCAGTGCGATCGCCCAAGTCAATGCCGGCAAAAACGGGACGGCCAGCCGATAGCAGGCGTAAATGCCGATGGCTGTCATCAACGCCAGCGTCACCTCAGCCAGCAATGCCGGACGAATCACCCCAGCGTTCGGTATCGATTTCGAAGCGCTGCTCAATTTCTGCAACTGCCTTGGCGGTTGCCTGACGATCTGTCAGATCGACACAAACGCTGTGCAGCTTCGGATGGACGATGTCTGTAGCCCGCCGAGCCATCGCGATCACTTCATAACCGACGCGCAGCAGATGTTCGCAGATGACCTTGCCAATACCGGCACTGGCTCCGGTGACCACCGCGACGCCACGCGCTCGCCCGCTTTTGTCATGATCCATCATTGCTCCGTGAAGCGATCCGCAAGGGGCCTCCGTCGATAACTGCATTTCCGGCGGCGCGGAGTGCCGCCCGGGTCGCGGCCAGATTGCTGACACCCATGACGATGTGATCAATACCGGAACTTGCCATTTGAAACTCCTTCAAAGGGTCAAGGAGGCCATGGTTCGTGAAATCGAGATTTTGCGACCCTCGCGGCGCGCATACTGGTGATTCGATTATTTTGCACGTACAGAACAACTCGAATGGAGCCCTGCGGTGAATCCTCCTGAAGTCGACCAACGTCGACGCCTGCTGCGCGTTGGTACTGGGGCCACCCCGTTCGCCGCAGCCGCGCACTGGTCGGCCAACGATGCCAGGGCGCAGTCGTTTCCATCGCGCCCATTGCGTCCGGTTGTGCCGTTTCCTGCAGGCGGGCCCACCGATATCGTTGCCCGGTTTTTGGCCCAACTGCTTTCGCAGTCGTTGGCTCAAACGATTGTTCTTGATAACCGGGGCGGTGCCGGCGGATCGATCGGCGCAGATTCAGTCGCCAAATCGCCGCCCGATGGCTACACGCTGTTACTCGGTACGGTTGGCACGCATGCAATCAATCCGGCGCTCCACCGCAAGCTGCCCTACGACGCCAGCAAAGACTTCACCCCGCTCGGACTGGTTGCGCTGGCGACGATGGCCATCGTCGTGAATGCGGCAACGCCGTACAAGAGTATCGGTGAACTGGTCGCGGCAGCACGTGCAGCGCCGGGCAGGGACATCGCCAGATCATGGACAACATCCAGAGGTCGGGCGCTTGAGGTCGGCTCACCATATCCGCAGACCAGACTCAATTCATTGTTCGAATCGACAAAGTGTCGAACCAGCGCGGTCTTACCGATTCCCGCCTCGCCGGTGATCAGCAAAAGGCTGTCTAGCCGCCGATGCGCCCGTCGCGCATGTTCGGCGAGCATTGCCAGTGCAGATTCCCGCTCGTATAGTGAGTCGACCAATTCTCATTTCCTCGCAGCCTGGCCGGCGGGCCAATCAAAATTCGAATGCGGATAGCGTGGGGCCGGCAGGAAGGGCGCTGCGCGAAATCAAGCATACACGCCCTTCAGAAGCTCGGTTGACTGTTTAGCGGAAAATCTCGAACAATCCGGCGCCCCCCGGTCCATAACCGGCATTGTCAAGTTTCAGGAAGTCATTAGAATGACTACCTATATGGTCATCTGGAGAAATTCATGGGAGCTTACAGCGTGGCGCAGGCCAAGGCGCAACTGAGTGGTTTGCTTCAAGCTGCCGAGGCTGGCGAGAGCGTGGTGATTACGCGCAGAGGTATTGCAATTGCAACGCTGGAACCTCTGAATCGGCCGAAACCAAAAGTTGATTGGCAACGAATCAAGGCCTTTCAAAAAAAAGCTGCAAAAGCAGCCCCTCTGACTAAAACCAGCGTGACGGCGCTGGTTAGGGAAATGCGCGACGCATAGTGACATGCGAGTAGTTTTATGATTCTTTACCTAGATACGTCCGTACTGCTGTCCCTGCATCTGAACGATTCAAAAACCGAGGTCGTCACGCGCCGGATCAGTCACGCCAAATACGACTTTGCGGTAAGCGCCTGGGGGGCGACCGAGGCAGCAAGTGCCTTGGGAATACTAGTCAGACGAAACGAAGTCGAGATGACCATTGCGGCTGAAGCGCTGGAAAATATTCAACTGCTTGTATCCGAGAGCCAAATATTGCCGCTGGAGACCAGTACATTTCGATTGGCCACTCAATGGCTAAGTGATTTCAGTTTGGGTTTGCGCGCCGGGGATGCGCTGCACACTGCGATTTGCATGTCCAACAACGTTACCCTGGCGACGACGGACGGTTCTATGCTGCGAATTGCGAAAAAGCTTCGCGTGAAGTGCTTGGCACTGTAAAAGGGCATCCGGTCGATCGTCAAACAGGCTGCGGACCCGCGTGGGTCAGCGCGCTGGGCTTTTCGAGAAAACACGGACTGGCGGGGCAGTCGCTGGATGTCTGGCGCCTCTATGGTTGCACCGACTAATCACCGGATTCGCTCGTTGCTTCGCATGCTCAACAGATTGCCACACGCACATTGGCCAGCCAAATTTCGCACGAAGATAGCAATGGTCAGTGAGCGGGAGTTAGACCTTGCCGATGCAACTCTGAAACATTTTCACAGTAAAGACTGGACAATCGGATTTCGAAACGAGCGGTCCTCCAAGGCGTTCCACGATGCCGATAGGCCATGGGAGATAACGACTTCGTTCGGAAAACGAGAACATCGATTTCGCTGGCGACTGACGCTCGAAACACGAGACGCTGGCAACGCAATGTATCGCACCCCTCCAGCACGGACCGACTGTCTTCAGCTTTCTGCATCGTTTCGCAGCAACGGGGCCTTGGTCGTCCAGTACATTGTCGACCGCACTCACTTTCTTGCTTCGAATGAGGCCGATCGAGCGGCTAGCTATAAGCATTTCCAGTCGTGTGTAGGGAAAATCCTGATTCTCGATACCGCCAAAGGTGGCGTGGCCAGCGCCTGGATGCTGCGCGAAATGGCCACGCGGGGCATCGTGCCTCTCGGAATCGTGTTCAACACGGTCAATCCGAACCTGGTGCAAGGGCCATTATTTGGCGACATCACGATGATGGCCGGGTTTGATCTGGACATTACCGCTCAGGCGCTGCACGGTTCCGAGGTCGAAGTCGACCCCGGCAACGAAGTTGCTGCGCTTTTGGACTTGAACCCCTTAATTTGAGGAGATTGGCGCTACCCGTAACGGGTCATACACTCAGTCGCAAAAGCTTTATTAGTGAGTGCGAAAAACCTGAATACATTTCTTTCAGAGGTTGGCTCATGCGTGCAGCATCTCGCTGCAAAGTTGTGTTGGTCCGGACGACTCAGGCGCCGATCAGCGACCTGCAAGCGCTTCGGACTGTCTTGCGGGCAACTGAAATGTTGATCGCAAGCCTTGTGCTTGCTGGCACCGCAGGTTGCAGGAAAGGGGAACCGCCCATCTGGATACCCCCGCGCACGACCTGCTGACACATTTCCTGTTCATTCGGAACATTCAGATATTCAATGGTGATTTCGTCACCCGCCACTACATTGAAGTCCTTGATGAACTTGTTGGCGATGTCATAGAGTACTGTTCCGGGCAACGCAGCGGTTCCAAATTTCCAGACTTCCCTGGCCACCACCGGGGTAACAAAACCCGCAGTCATGACGGCCAGGCCCGCAGCCAGGCAGAGTCTTCCAAGAGCTCTCATCGAATGCTCGTTTGGTAGCTTGAGGACGATCTGGGGTCGTCCTTGGAAACATAATAATATCGGAGTTTCAGAACTCGTTATCCACATGCCTTAGAGCGCCATCGAATCGCCATCGCAAGAATATACTGGACCGACATTCAAGGGAAACTCGCCGTGGACTATCCGATCATCTCTGCCGATTCACATATCACCGAGGCGCCGGACACCTACACCGCGCATATTGATCGTGCCTGGCGAGACAAGGCTCCCCGTATCGTTTCCACCGCGCGCGACGGCGATGTATTTCAGATCGATGGCATGGACAAACCCATCCATCTGGGCCTGGTTGCCGCCGCGGGCAAGCCGCCTGATCAAATCACCACCTCGGGCGTAAAGTTCAGTGAGTTGCATCGCGGCGGCTGGGATCCGGATGCCCGGATGGCTGATCAGGCGCGTGACGGCGTTGCGGCAGAAGTTCTCTACCCGACGGTTGGCATGCTGCTGTGCAATCACAAGGACTTCGACTACAAGACGGCCTGCTTTGCGGCCTATAACCGCTGGATCGCCGAGTATTGCGAACGCCATCCGCAACGTTTGTTGGGTTGCGGGCAGTCCGCGGGGCGCTCGCCGGCCGAGATGGTCGAAGACTTCCGCGCGATCAAGGCTCTTGGCCTGCGCGGCGTGATGATGCCCGGCAACCCGGCGATCGAAGACTACGATTCGCGAATCTACGACCCGGTTTGGGAAACAGCGGTCGAGCTCGACTTGCCCTTGTCATTTCATATTTTGACGAGCCGCGACAGCGCCAAGGTCCGTGGCCCTCGGATCAACACCTTTCTGTCGATCATCCGCGGCAATCAGGACATCATCGGCACGCTGATCTTTGGCGGCGTATTCCAGCGCCATCCGGCCCTGAAGGTCGTCTGCGTCGAGGCCGATGCCGGCTGGGTGCCACATTATCTGTACCGGATGGATCACGCCTACACCCGGCACCGCAACTGGCTGGCCCCCGGCGTGAAGCTCGACAAGCTGCCGAGCGAGTATTTTTCCGAGCATATCTTCACGACCTTCCAGGACGACTGGGTGGCATTCCGCTCGGCCGATCAGATGAACTGGCGTCGGCTGATGTGGGCCAATGACTTCCCGCATTCGGATTCCACCTGGCCGTGGTCACAGCAGATGCTGGCCGAACAAACCACTCAGCTCAGTGCGCAACAAAAGCGCGCCATCTTGTGCGGCAACGTCGCGCAACTGTACCGGATTGACCTGGCGCAGCTGCAAGCCGCCTGACAACTCGGGTTTGGTGTCACGAGTTTATTTGCAGAGCGCCAGCACCCGCTCTTGCTGGCTGCAGGAACGCGTCGTTGGCGCGGTGCAGTCTTGCGCTCGGCGCAGGTGGACAACACCTTCGATGTCGGACCGTAGTAAGCCAAGCCTCGGCCGAGCGGCGGCATGTCCAGTTTGACTTCTCGCCATTTGGGTTGGCCTTCAGCTTGAAGGCGAGGAAAGTGACAGGCCTTGGAGTTATCGACACAGTTGCAAATTGCCCAACGAGTCGTATGCGCCATGCCCTCGGACGAAACTAGAATCCTGCGAGGCGCCGTAGAAGAGGGCACGGCAATGTTCGCGGCATTCCAGGTTCATCCGAAGCGGGTGCAAGCTGCGATCGGCGCGCTCGAGGAAGCGATCAGCGGCGCAGTACAGCGCGCCGCCGTATTCGAACCATCACAGCGGCGCATCATTGAGCGCGCCGTGATCGAAGACACCCGGAGCGTGCTCGATGCGCAACGCGCCTGGTTCTTGCCGCTCAGCGTAGAAGCCGCTCCGGAACAGGTGCCTGAACTTCGGAAGGATCTGGGAGTCGGCATGTCGCGCTAGCCCGCCGAGGCCAGAGTTCGCAGCAAGCCGATCAACCGGCGCGCCGAGGGAGGAAGATACGCTTCATTGCGATAGATCACCCCCACCGGCCGACTCCACTTCATCTGCTCGACCGGAAGTTCCTTGACTCGAAAACGCGGCCCGACCAATCGCAGCGCTCGCCTGGAATTGAAGCTCAGCAAATTAGTCGACGCGCAGATTTGAAGTCGCAGTCGCGGCGAACGCGCTTTGAACGCAACTCGAGGGGGCGGCAGCCCACTCGCCTGGAATAGCCGATGTACATGTTGCACATTGAGCACCGCAGGGGCCGAAAGCGCCCATTGCTCATTCGCCAGGTCGGTGATCGAGACGTGTTTGCGCTGGGCCAGCTTGTGTTCAACGGACGCACAGACGACGAACACGTCGTCGAACAAATGTTCCTGAACGCATCCCGAGTACGGCGAGTCGGGAAAGACGTTAAATATCAGGTCGAGTTCGCCGTTACACAACGCGGGCACCATAACGTCGTTGTCGGCGACCGTGACTTCTGCGGTCAAGGTGGACGCCTCATCGAGCAGCGCGGCAAAACTCTCCGGTAGGTCTTCGACCGTTGTGGCACCGACCCCGACGCGCAAGTGGCCTGTGCGCCCTTGACTGAGGTCTTCGGCTTCCCGTCGAATGTCGCGCATAGTCACTCGAAGCCGGTGCACCTGCGTGAGCAACGCAGCGCCGACCGGCGTCAATTCCACGCCTTTGGCGGTCCTCTCGAAAAGCTTGGCCTGCATGGATTGCTCGAGCCGACGCAAGCTCTTGCTCAGCGCCGGCGGGCTCAGCCCGAGCGTTTCGGACGCCCTTCGCAGATTGCGGTGCTCTGCAATCATGGCGAAGTACTCAAGGTCGCGCAATTCCATTCGTTTACTGAAATTCATTAACTGTTGAAAACCAGATAGTTGCAGGAACTGCAATCTGCTGTCAAGATACTTGCAAAGTCTGGTTGGAAAGGTTGAGTCGATGCATCGGATCATTCATGCATTTGTCCTTGCGGTCTATTCGTCCTGCGTCGGATCGGGCGTCGCGTTCGCCCAGACCTACCCGACAAAGCCCGTCCGACTGGTGGTCCCATTTGCTCCGGGGGGCGCTGCCGACACCATCGGGCGCGTCCTTGCGCAGAGCCTGTCGGGGAACCTCGCCCATCAGGTAGTTGTCGAGAACCACGTAGGCGCGAGCGGCAATATCGGCGCCGAAGCGGTCGCCAGAGCGCAAGCCGACGGCCACACGATTCTGATGGGCGCGCTCACGTCGCATTCGATCAACTTCATCTTCGAGCGCGGACGTCTGAAGTACGACCTGCTACGCGATCTGACGCCGATCACGATCGTCGCCACCGTCCCCTATGTGCTGGTCGTGCATCCATCGGTTCCGGCCCGGTCGATCCAGGAGTTCGTCGCCTATGCAAAGGCGAGGCCGGGACATATGAGCTACGGTTCATCGGGTGCTGGTTCGCCGCAGCGACTGACGGCGGAAATGTTCAAACTGAGGACCGGCATCGACATGCTTCATGTGCCCTATAAAGGCAGCGGTCAGGTCATCGGCGATCTGATCGGCGGCCAGGTTCTCGCCGCGTTCGAGTCGGTGCCAGCGGCACTGCCTCACATCCGTGCGGCAAAACTGCGGCCTCTCGCGGTGACCTCGTCGCACCGGGTTCCGACCCTCCTTGAAGTTCCGACGATGGAAGAGGCCGGGTTACCCAACTTCGAAGCGAGTTCAACGTTTGGGGTCATGGTGCCTGCCGGAACTCCGAAGTCTGTCATCGACCGTCTACACGGCGAGCTAGCCAAGATTGTCCAGCTTGCGGATGTGAGGGAAAAGTTCCTGCAACAGGGCGCAGTGATCGTTTCCACTACGCCCGAACAGGCGGCTCAACGCCTCCAGTCCGAAATTGCGATGTGGACCAAGGTCATCGAAGAGGCGGGCATCAAGCCCGAGTAGCGTCCGAAGCGACCCACGTCTGGTTCGCCGGCCGAGCACCGCCAACTAAGCCGCGAATCAAGATCAAAATTCAACTCGATCCTCGCCCCGAGCGGATCTCGCAAGAACACTTGATGCAACGTGGTTCCCTTCAGCGGAGATTCGCTGAACGGCACATTCGCCGCTCGCAGGAACGCACGCGTCGAATCCAGGCCATGCGCCTTCAAGGCGACATGATCGAACGGGCCGGATGCTGCAGGCGGTGACAACAGGTGCAAAGCGTTCAAGTGGACGATGGCCTGCCCGTTGGCGTAGAGCCAATGTCCGAGATGACGCAATGCCGGACGATAACCCTGGTGCAGGCCGAGCGTGCGCGTATAGAACTCGAGCAGCACCGGCAGGTCGTCGGGCGCACATCCAATCGTGAAGTGATGGATCGCGGAGGAGTATAGGGATTTCAAACCTTGTTTTCGCATTTGATTGACACAGTGAGGCCACCGAAGTGAGGGGTTGTCGGTGAACGGGCGGTGAGATTGCCCACAACACACCGCTCCTGGCGGACGTTTTCGGCTCAAAACGGCGCAAGGCGTAAGCCCGAGCTGACTGCGCCGAAGCTGTCCCTGACATAGCTGCTCCCACAGCCAACGGTACCGGGCTCTGCTCGAGGCAACGGATCGGGTGTGAATCAGGCCGCTTGCAGGGCGTACAGCGGCATCTGCCCGCGCGCTGGCACCCGAGGCGGTGCCAGCGCCTCCAAGCCCAGGTGGGTCAGGATCTTCTCGATCACCCTCGAGAATCGCCGCAATGATCGTAAGCGCGCCGCCGCAGTCCGGGCAATGCTCAAGATCGAGATCAAACACGCGCTTGAGTAGTCGCGCCCAACTGGGCCGCACTGGCCGGTGCGTGTCATTGGTCTGGCCCGCCTCCTGTTGCGTTGCCTGCGCGGGTTGGGGCGGCTGTTTCGGCACCACTTGCGCACGCAGCTTGGCCGGATTTGCGTAACAGACGGTGCCAATACGCCGTGAAATCGTATGAGGTGCAGTCGCGGGCGCGGCACCAGCGCCGCCAGGCGCTGCATGAACTCCAGGGGCGA
>JANORY010000200.1:0-2744 GCA_031415535.1 Burkholderiales bacterium
GGAAAGTCCGCGCCAGGTGATTCGCATTCTGATCAATGGTTATAAGGTTCATGCGCCGACTGCGGCGGTCCTGTACCAGTTTCGCGAATTGCTGGCTGGCCGACAGACGCGCGTGCATGAGCTCGAGCAACCCACCTTTGCGTGGCGTTGACCAACGTTTGCGTGGCGTTCACAAGACCAAGACTAGAGGAACAATCATGCAGCCAGCGACCATGCTCAATAGTGTGTTGGGGCCGATCGCCCCGGACCAACTCGGCTTCACGCTCATGCATGAGCATGTGCTGGTGGCCGCCAGCGGCCTGTATCAGAGTTACCCCGATTTACTCGGACGCAATCCCGAGGAGCGCGCCGTCGCTGCTCTTAAAAAGGCCAAGGCCGGCGGCGTTGATACGATCCTCGATGCGACCACCTTCGACCTCGGCCGGCATGCGCCGTTGCTGGCCATGGTCTCGAAGGCGTCGGGCGTGAATATCATCAACGTCACCGGCTGGTGGCTCGATGTTCCGCGCTTCATGCAGGGCCTCGGACCGAATCAGCTCGCCCGCGAGTTCACGCGCGACATTACCGAGGGTTTTCGCGGCACCGAGATCAAAGCCGGCCTCCTGAAGTGCGCCGCCGACATTGACGGCATGACCCGCCCGCTCGAGACCATGGCTCGCGCCGTCGCTCGGGCGCACCGCGAGACCGGTATTCCGATCATGGTGCATTCACATCCGGGCACGCAGCTTGCACGCCAGCAGATCGCCATCTTTAAGGAGGAAGGGGTCGATCTCACCCGCGTCAAGATCGACCATTCGAATGACACCACCGACACCGAATACCTGGAATGGATTCTTGACCAAGGCTGTTATCTGGGGCTGGACCGTTATCCGGGCCGACTGGTGAGCCCGCATATGCGCACGCTCACCCTCAAGCGACTCATGGATATCGGCTACACCGAGCGACTGTGTCCGTCACACGATTGCATTTGTCTGCATCTGCACAACGAGCGCGCCGACGGCAGCATTGCCGAGGTTCATGACTACGGAATACGTAATCCGGATCAGTACCTTTACATTCATCGCCATGTCATCCCCGAACTGCTCGAAATGGGTGCGACCGAGCAGAATATTCAAACCTTGTTCATTGACAACCCGCGACGTTTTCTAGCGGCTCGTTGATGCAATCTCTGGCAAGACCGCCTTCGATCGACCAAGCTTGGCAGTTTTGCCTGGACTTGGCCGAGCGGCGTCGGCGACCAACAGTGCCCGCAGTACTGGCAACAAATCAATTGGTCCCAAGTCAATTGGCCGCAAGTCAAATGTCCAACCCGCAGCCAAGCGCCTGCACAGCGTCACTGCTCACGAGCGCAATGCAGCGCTGGCAGGGTGCGGCGCGCGCACTGCTCGATCTTTACTCACCGTTGCTCGCGCTTGGTCCCACACAGCGGTTCACTATCGGCCACCTGGCACAAGGTATTGACGGCAACATTGCAACCGACGCCGGCAGCTCGCGGCGGCTCAGTGGCGAACAAAATCATATTCATCTGCATCGATTGCGCGCGCTGGTTGATGCAGTCATTATTGGCGCTGCAACGGCCGAGCTCGACAATCCGCAACTGACGGTTCGAATGGTCGCCGGGCAAAACCCGGTTCGCCTGGTGCTCGACCCGGCAGCCAGGCTACCGACCCGACTGCGAATGTTCACTGATGAAGCGACGCCGTCGTTCATTGTCTGCGCAAATTCAAGTCTGAACGCCGCTCTGTCGCGCTGGGGCGCGTCGCGCGTGATTGCCGTTGCGGCAGATTCGCAACGGCTCGATCTGCCCGAGCTCTATTGCCGGTTACAGGAATTCGGCTGGTCGGTGGTGCTGGTTGAAGGCGGCGGCGTCACGGTCTCGCGAATGATCGACGCCAGTTGCCTGGATCAGGTTCAAGTCGCGATTTCACCAGTACTGGTAGGCGGCGCGCGGCGCGGCTTGCAATTAAACGGGCCAGCGCTGATCGACGACTGCCCGCGACCTGCGACCCGGCTGTTTCGGATGGGCGAAGACCTGCTGTGGGATCTCGATCTGCGGGCGTCAATCTCCAATGACCAAGGTCGAAGCGACCAGACGCTGCAGCAAATTCTCTAAGAGCAGCCAGGCAGTGCGAGGATATCGATATGGCCGATTCGCACCTTTAGTCGTCCACAGTGCAACTGCCGCTGGCGCTGTGCCGCCCAATGTTCAAGCTCGACTGACGCGGCGGGTTTAGTGCGAAGGGCAATCTTATGGTGATCTGCAATCAGCGTTGCTAAAACCCGTCGGTCAGCGCGCCATCGGGCGTCGAGATGCCAATCGCTGCGGGCTCTCCAGACCGAGTAGGCGGCGCGCGCAAGGATCGTTTGCACCACGGCTGCCGCTTGCGGTCCAAGCGCTAGACCAAAACCCTTGTCGCTGATCTGGTCACGGTTGAATGCCGACAAAACCGGCCCGTCATGCGGGTGTGCAGGTCGCCAAATTGAACGACCGTCGTAGGTCAGCGCCAGTAACAGCGCTGAGCGCGCGTTTGCGCAGCGCCTGATCAGTTCGGTAAGCCAGGACTCGGACACCAGATCGATCAGTGCCGAGGCGCTGACCAGGTCAGTCGCCGAGAAGGCGGGCCAGTTGTTCGGATCGGCCATATTGGCCGGCAGGGTTCGAGGCGAATTTAGGTGCGGCACAACGTCAATGACTTGACGGGGCTTACTTCGCTGAACACCGTTAATGACCTTGCGCAGCGAAC
>JANORY010000201.1:0-2194 GCA_031415535.1 Burkholderiales bacterium
GTAATTTACGTGCTGCATGCGTTCCAGAAGAAATCCAAAACTGGCAGCAAGACCCCAGGTACAGATAGGGCGCTGATCACGCGAAGACTCAGAGTCGCGCAATCCGATTACGACGCAAAGCTGGTGGAAGGTAGAAAATTATGAATGATGGCGACCGCATCAAACGTGGCAGCAAGAACGTGTTCGCCGACGTCGGCAACCCCGATGCCGAAACGCATCTTCTGAAAGCGCAGTTGGTTACCCGAATTCGGGGCATCCTCACCGCCAGTGAAATGACTCAAACCGAAGCAGCCGAGCATTTGGGACTGAGTCAACCCGATGTGTCGCGACTGCTGCGCGGGCAGTTTCGCGATGTTTCGGTCGAGCGGCTCATGCGCATGTTGACCAAACTCGGCTGTGATGTTGACATCGTCATTCGTGAACCGCGTGGAGCGAAGTCCAAGAGCGACACCATTCGTCTGCTCGCGCGGACTGCCTAGGCCGTGACCAGCGGACCGCCGTTTAATGCGTCGGCCTCACCGACCAGAATCGGCCCCAACCGCGACTGATCGAGTTCGCGCACCGAGCGGTCGACGACGTCGAGCCCTTCAATCAAACCGCGGCCCAGCGGTTAGATGCCGGTGTACCCATACAGCGCGCCACCGCCCGGATATTGCCAGGCGCCGGTGACAGCGGGCAGGCAAGTGACCGCATGCATGTTGACCGCGCCGTTGCGCGAGCGCGAAAAGCCGTGGTGGCAGCGAATAAAACTCTTCGACGTGCGGCCGTAGAGACGCGCGAAGTCGACGATGGCGCTCGCTGGCAGGCCGGTAATCTCGGCCGCCCATTGCGGCGTGCAGCTTTGCATGTGCGCCGCCAACTCGTCGGGGCAGTCGGTGTAACGACGCAAGTAGTTCCAGTCGGCGAAACCCTCGGCGAACAACATATGCATCACGGCGCAGGGCAGCGCGCCATCGGTGCCCGGGCGCACCGGCAAGTGCAAGTCGGCTTTCTCGGCCGTGCCGGTGCGGTAAGGGTCAATGACCACCAGTTTCGCGCCGCGCTTTTTGGCGGCCATCGCATGTTGCATGACGTTGATCTGCGTGTTGACCGGATTGCCACCCCAGATTACGATGAGCTCGGCGTGCTCACCGGCCTAACGCAAATCAACCCCCGCGCTTGCTGCCGACGTCGGCGATCCAGCCGGAATCGGCCAAGGTCACGCAAATCGTCGAATGCCAGCGCGAATACTTCATGACGTGCCGCAAACGGTTGATGCCGTCACGCTGCACCAGACCCATGGTGCCGTCGTAGTAGTAGGGCCAGACCGACTCGGCCCCGTATCGAGCCGCTCTGTCGATGAACGCCTCAGCCACCCGGTCCAGCGCTTCGCTCCAACTGATCGGCTTGAATTGGCCACAGCCCTTGCGCCCGGTTCGCGTCAGCGGCTGCGTCAACCGGTCGGGGTGGTGCACCCGCTCGGCGTATCGCGCCACCTTTTCACAAATGACACCATCGGTATAGCGATTGCGTTTCGAGCCGCGCACTCGGCCAATGGTTTTTGCATCGAGCACTTCAACCTCGAGCGCGCAGGTGCCGGTGCAATCGTGCGGGCAGACTGAGGGGGCGAGATCTGGATGGGCGAGCGTAGGGGTGCATTCATTAGGGGGATTGGCTTCGGGAAAGCGCTATCGTAGCGCGCTCAGTGGCCCTTGCCGAAACCTTCGGCGCGCTGAACGGTGTCCGCTTGAATGTGATCGTCTATCCAACGCCCAACCCCCTCTATGGCGGCGATCTGCCGCGCGCGCTGGCCGCGATTCGAGCGCGGGTGCTGCTGAAGCCACCAGTTATCCCAATTAGTGGGCGCGATGCCCATCAAGAATTGCCTATGAGGCAGAATTACCTAAGTAGAGGGAATTTTCGGTTCACAAGCATTCGAAACGTTAGACAGCGACTAGCAGCGCCCAGTCATTGGTCGAGCACATTTTAATAGGAAAAAGCATTTGAGCAAGTCTGGCATACAGTCCAACCGCGGCGACGGTTATCAGACGCTGGTGGCCTTCGACTGGGCATTGACTGTTCTGTCAGACCCGGACTTCCAATGGCTCGAAGTCGATTCGACGATTAGCACGGTGGACGATGTGGTGATCGGCAAAGCCGATGGCAGCACGATTTTCTGCCAATGCAAAAAGAACCAGAAACTCCATAAATCATG
>JANORY010000202.1:0-3146 GCA_031415535.1 Burkholderiales bacterium
CATCGTCGTGTGCGCCGGCCAACTACCGCTGCGCACGCTGTACGATGAGCTTCATGCGAGCGGCGTCAAGGCGCAGTTGGTCGGAGGAGCGCTGGAGGCTGCCGAACTGGACGCCAAGCGAGCAATCGATCAGGCCAGCCGATTGGCAGCGCTTGTATAGCGGCGCGCCGTGAACCCTAAGGCGTGTGAGCCTGTTTTGCATCGGGTGGTTGCCAACGACGTCTCGTTGGCCTATTTCGAATGGCACAGCGAGTTGCGCGGCGTACAGCCGAGCTTGCTGATGGCGCACGCCACCGGCTTTCATGGCCGGGTCTGGGATCAGATCATCACGCGCTTGCCGAATCGCCACGTGATTGCGCTTGAGCAGCGTGGCCATGGCCGAAGTGAGACTACCGAGATTGAGGGCTGGGGCATCTTTGGCCGCGATCTGGCGGCATTCGCAGCCGCACTCGATCTGCGCGGCGTCATCGGAATCGGTCACAGCATGGGTGCACATGCGTTGGTGCAGGCGGCCGCCTACCAGCCGGCGCGCTTTGCGCGTCTGGTGCTGATCGATCCGGTGATTCTCGAGCCCTTGGTGTATCACCGCTCGCCGGCACCGGAAGGAACGGTGCATCCGGCCGCCGGCCGGCTGAATCGGTTCGAATCGGTACAGGCGATGATCGATCGATTCGCGAATCGGCCACCCTATTCATTGTTTGCGGTTGAAGCCTTGCGCGATTATTGCGCGCATGGATTGTTGCCTGCCGAACAAGGCGAAGGGTTCAGATTGGCCTGTGCGCCAATCACCGAAGCGCGAGTCTATTTGACCTCATGGCGCAACGCCAGCATTTATGCCAGCATTCGCGCGCTGAACATCCCCGTACTGATCATCCGCGCGCGCTTGCCGGCGGCCGATCAAAAGGCACCCGACTTCGGTTCGTCGCCTACCTGGACCGGTCTGGTGTCGGAGTTTCATGATGCCCGCGAGATCTACCTGGCCGATCGATCGCATCTGGCACCGATGGAGGATCCGGCTGGCATCGCACAGTTGATCAACGACGAGTTGGACCGGCACGGTAAGGTCAATGAAAAAGCTTAATCCGTTTTTATCCACAATTTGTTTGAAGTTCGGTCAATCCAAGGAGAAGCCAAGATGAGTCAGAACTTATGTGAAGGTCGGGTCGCCATCGTGACGGGTGCCGGCCGAGGTATTGGTCGCGAGTATGCGTTGATGTTGGCGGCCCATGGTGCCAAGGTGGTGGTCAACGATCTGGGCGGCGCGCGCGATGGAACACCGGCCAGTGATGAAGTTCATCCGGCCCAGGCGGTGGTCAACGAGATTCGGGCCAGTGGTGGTGAAGCGGTTGCGAATCAGGAAAGCTGTTCCGACTGGCAGGCCGCCAAGCGGATGATCCAGCAGGCAGTCGACAGCTTCGGGCGGCTCGACGCAGTGGTCAATAACGCCGGCATCTTGCGCGATCGCATGCTGGTGAACATGACCGAACAGGAGTGGGACGCGGTGATTAACGTGCATCTGAAAGGTACCTTCGCACCGACCCATCACGCGGCCAACTATTGGCGCGACCGGCAAAAGGCCGGCGATACCGATGTCGCCGGCCGAATCGTCAACACCACGTCGGTATCAGGTATCTTCGGCAACATCGGCCAATCGAATTATGGTGCTGCCAAGGCAGGTATTGCCTCGTTGACGATCATTGCAGCGCGGGAACTAAAACGCTATGGCGTCACGGTGAACGCCATTTCGCCGCATGCGCTGACCCGCATGACCGAAGAGTTGCGTGATCGCAGCGACGAGCAAAAAGCCGAGAGTAATCCGCGCTGGATTGCGCCGATCGTGACCTGGCTGGTGAGCCGTGAAAGCAGTCATGTGACGGGCCGGATCATCGACGCCGGGGGCGGCTATTTTGGCGTGATGGATGGCTGGCAGCCGGGGCCATCCAGCAAGCCGGTCAGTGATCCGCGCGAGGCCGGCAGAATTCTCAGCGAACTCGACGCCAAAGCGCGCCGCAATATGGGCATGAACGGCAAGGAATCCGAAATCTAGGCGTCAATCAGCGTGAAATACCACGCTAACGTGAACCGCCAGGTGGGCCTGCCAAGCACCCGGACGCTGACGCTGGTAATTGCTTCGGCGCTGTTTATGGAGAGCTTGGTCAGCACCGTTATCGCCACCTCGTTGGCGGCGATGGCGGTCGATCTGAACGTCGATCCGGTGACCTTGAAATTGGCGTTCACCGCCTACTATGTGGCGCTGGCGATCTTCATTCCGATCAGCGGCTGGTGCGCCGATCGCTACGGCGCCAAGTTGGTATTCCGGATTGCCATTGCGGTGTTCACCCTGGCGTCAATCGGCTGTGCATTGGCCTGGGATTTGAATAGCCTGATTGTCGGGCGATTTCTGCAAGGCACGGGTGGTGCCATGATGGTGCCGGTCGGACGCTTGATTTTGCTGCGCGTCATTCCGAAACGCGACATGGTCAACGCCATGGCCTGGCTCAGCATTCCGGCGTTGTTCGCACCGATCATGGGCCCGCCGGTCGGCGGGTTCATCACTACTTTTTACCATTGGCGCGGGATTTTTTGGCTTAACGTGCCGGTCGGTATTCTGGGGCTGGTGTTGGCAACTGTGGTGTTGCCGAAACTTCAAGCTGAACCGGTTCGCCCGCTCGATGTAAAGGGGTTTCTGCTGACCAGCTTCGGGCTGTCGCTGTCGATCTTCGGATTTACCTTGGCGGGCAGCAGCGCCGAAGAATTGCGCTGGGCAATGCTTATGATGGCTTGCGGCTTGCTGTTGCTGATTTTGTACGTGGTGCATGCGCGCCGTACCGAACATGCCATCATTGAACTGCGACTGCTGCGGATTCCGACCTTTCGGGTGGCGATGTTTGCCGGATTACTGTTCCGTATCTCGGTTGGTGCCGTGCCGTTTTTGCTGCCGCTGATGTTGCAACTTGGCTTCGGGCTGAATCCATTTCAATCCGGGTCGCTGACCTTTGCCGCAGCCGTGGGTGCAGTGACGATGAAGCTCACTGCGGCTCCGATCTTGCGACGTTTTGGATTCAAGCGGGTTTTGTGCGTCAACGCGGTCATCAGCAGTGTGCTGCTGGCAGCGGCCACCCTGTTCACAGCCGCCACGCCACATG
>JANORY010000203.1:0-1259 GCA_031415535.1 Burkholderiales bacterium
GCCTTTTTTCGCCAGGACGTGAAGATGGACAAAGACCTCCTCGTGGTGGACCAGGGAACGATTGGCCGCCTCCACATCACCGGCGAAAACGACGGCGACGGCGATGATTTCGACAGTTTTTCGCTGCAAATGGACGGCTCCTCGCAGGGCGCGGCCATCAAAGTGGACGGCTCGGTGAGCGGCGACCGCGTGTTTCTCGCCTGTTTTGACAACAACGGCCTGAAAGGCTCCATCAGCGGGCAGACGCAGGCCGAGCTTTATGCCAGCCCCGAATATATTCTCCAGCACACTTCGTACGCGTTGCAAACGGTTGCCATCGCGGCAGACGCCGTGGGCCTTGCCGCCGAAGTAGCAGGAATGGTTGCCGCAGCTGCCGCGGCGGCTGCGACAATCGTCCTTCTCCCAGCCGTCCCGGGAATTACCGCCGCCGGCGTCGGGGTCGCCGCCCAACTTGCGTCGATTATCATAACAGGCGTCGACCTGGCAATTGCATGGATTGCGTTTGGAGTCATTCAGGACAATAGCGTGGACGGTATCGTGCTGAATTCAGCGGATGCCGATTATGCCGAATGGCTCGAACGCGCCAACCCGACGGTTGACCTCCTGCCCGGCCAGATTGTTGGCGTGAAAGGCGGCAAAATCAGCCTCGAAACCAACGGTGCTGACCATGTGATGGCCATTTCGACCGCGCCAATCGTACTCGGAAACCAGCCGGTGAAAGGCAAGGAAATGCTGTTTGAAAAAGTGGCGTTCATGGGCCAGGTGCCGGTTCGGGTGATGGGCCTGGCGCGGGTCGGTGATTTCATTATTGCCTCCGGAAATGCGGACGGATATGCCGTCGCCGTCCCGCCCAGCGGGATGAAACTCGAAGAATATGACCGCATTGTCGGCGTGGCGTGGGAGGCTTCGACGACCTCGCTTTCGAGCATCATCAACGTCGCCATCGGCATCAACACGAACGACATGGCCGACCATGTAGCTGAACAGGCCCGCAAAGTGGCACGCCTCGAAACGCAGATGAGCGAAGTCCAGGCATTTCTGAGAGGTGAAACGAAAACCTTCGACAGCGGCAGCTCGACCGCAGTTCCCGGCGCATCGGCTCCGGTGGCCGACCTTTCAAAAATCGGCAGCTTGCCGTCGTTCGGTTATACCGAAGAAATGCTGCGGACAAATGGCCCGGCCATCGAGGAGAAAATGAAAGAGCTGCTTGCAGAATATCGCCGCCTGGGCCTCGATATCGAAACACTTCCTGCCGAGGC
>JANORY010000204.1:0-1135 GCA_031415535.1 Burkholderiales bacterium
CCATTGCGTCGTTTTGGACGAAATTCAGCGGATGCCAGGGCTGTTCGAGCTGCTGCGTGGTTTGGTGGACGAACGTCGGGAGCCGGGGCGTTTTTTGCTGCTCGGCTCGGCTTCGCCCGCGCTGCTTCAACAAAGCTCCGAAACGCTCGCCGGACGCATCGCTTACCTGGAGCATGCACCAATCAACTTGCTGGAAATCAATGAGTTGCATACACAGGAAGACACCTGGCTGCGAGGAGGTTTCCCCGGTTCGCTGCTCGCAGGGAGCGACGAGGAGAGCTTTTTTTGGCGGCAAAATTTCATCCGCACCTACCTCGAACGCGATTTGAGGCTGCTCGGATTGGCGACGGAACCGGCCCTCATCCGCCGTTTTTGGCAAATGACGGCGGCGGTAAATGGCTCTATCTGGAATGGCGAACGATTTGCGGCTTCGCTCGGCGTGTCGGGCGTGACGGTAAAAAAGCAGCTCGATTTTCTGGAAAATGCCTTTTTGCTTACCGTTTTGCAGGCCTGGCACAGCAAAACGGGCAAGCGGATGGTGAAAGCTCCGAAGGTTTTTTGTGCGTGATTCGGGCCTTTTGCACGCGCTGCTGCGGCTCGATTTTTTTGAAGAATTGATGGCGCACCCCGCGCTCGGCTCGTCGTGGGAAGGTTTTGTGATTGAACAGATTCGGGAATTGGTCGGCGACAAACTGGCCTGTTTTTACTATCGAACGCACAACGGCTCGGAGTGCGACCTCGTGCTGGCGAAGGGTTCGGAGGCGGTGGCTGCGATTGAAATCAAGTTTTCCTCCGCGCCCGATTTGAGCCGGGGTTTTTACCACGCGGTGGAAGATTTGGGGACAAAACTCAATTTCATCGTCGTGCCGCAAGGCGACGATTACCCGCTCAAAACCAACGTGGAAGTGGTCAGTCTGCCTTCTTTTCTGAAAAACCATTTGCCTGAAATCATCCGCTCGAATGCCCCGCGCGGGGACTTTTTAACTGAAAAAATCACCGCATAAATGCCGTGCTACTTATGAACAAACTCAAAACGGAACTCCAATTTTTCAATTCGCACCCCCTCGGAATGCGAATGCTGCTGCTCACCAACCTCATTTACGGCCTCGTCGGGCCCATCATCGAGCTGTTTATC
>JANORY010000205.1:0-2644 GCA_031415535.1 Burkholderiales bacterium
AGCTCAGCGGGCGTTACCGCAGCCGTTCCAAGTTTGCCCACCACAATGCCACCGGCACGATTGGCCAGGCTGACCGCCGTATTCACCGTGCCGCCGGCACCCAGCACACACGCCAATACCGCCACCACCGTGTCGCCGGCACCGGAAACATCGTAGACCTCGCGGGCCTGCGCCGGAACATGAAAAGTCTGTTCATCGGAGAACAGGCTCATGCCGTCCTCGGAACGGGTCAGCAACAGATAGCGGACATCAAGTGCGCGGCGCAGCGTCTGCGCTCGTTGCTCAAGGTCGGCTTCGTCCTTCCAGGTGCCAACCACTTCGCGCAGTTCCGAGCGGTTCGGCGTCAGCAGCGTCACGCCGCGATAGCGCTCGTAATCATCGCCCTTCGGGTCGGCAATAACGGTCTTGCCTGCCTGACGGGCCAGCGTGATCAGTTGCTCAACCTGTGCCAGACCGCCTTTGCCATAGTCGGACAAAATGACGATATCGTGGTTGTGTAGTTGCGTGCCGAACAACTCGAATTTTTGCGCCAGAACATAAGACTCGGGCGGCTGTTCAAAATCGACCCGCAGCAATTGTTGTTGCCGGCCAATGATCCGCAGCTTGATGGTCGTCGGAACACTCGGGTCACGGGTCAGGTGGGTTTGGATGCCGAGCGCTTCGGACATTTCCTGAACCCGTTTGCCCGGTTCATCATCGCCAATGACCGCCACGAGCGTGGTTTTCGCACCCAACTCGGCCAGGTTACGCGCGACGTTGGCGGCACCGCCCAAGCGCTCGTCGGTGCGCTTAACGCGCACCACCGGTACTGGCGCTTCCGGCGAAATGCGTTGAACATCGCCAAACCAATAGCGATCGAGCATAACATCGCCGACCGTCAGCACGCGAACCTGCGAGAAATCGATTGCTTTCAAACCTCGAGTTCCTCACTACGTTTGGGCGCGTAAGTATCCCACCGATTGCAGCCGGCGCACTGCCAGTAGAACTGCCGAGCTTTGAAGCCGCAATGACCGCAGACATAACGCGACAATCGCCGTGCCTGTGCCTGAATCATTTTTTGAATCAATTCCATATCACCGTGCCGTTCGTTCGGCGTTGACTGAGCACGAATCGCCAGCAATTTTTCCAGACCTAACAATGAAGGTGTCTTGCGCAGTTGCTGTTCGGCCCAAACTTGTGCGGCTTCGGCACCCAAGGCTGCCGCCTTGGTTTCGGCCAATGCCGCAAAAATATCCGACGACGGATGTTTGATCAAAAGCGTCTCCGCCTGTTCGATTCCCACCGCTGCCCGAGCGACTGCGCGGTGCGCCGCGAGCCAGTCAACAATCACCAGAGCCAGATGCGCCGGGCTGTATTTCAGCAGGTTTTCCCAGGCGAGAATGGCGGCTTGCGGGTTAGCGTCCTGATAAGCAATGCTGCCCAACAGCAGATGCGCCCGCGCATGTTCGGGGTCGGAACGCAGTGCCGTGTCGACCTGATGGCGGGCATCATTCAAGGCACCCGCTTCCTTGCTGGCCAGACGCAATTGCGCCAGTTCGCAATGAAAATGAGCAATCTCTCGTCGATGATTTTCCCGGAAGTCGCGCTCCAGGCGTTGCGCGAGTTCGATGGCAGCGCTCCAATCGCGCACCATCTGGGCAATCTCCAGGCGGTGATGCAGCGCGGCGGGTCCGTATTGCGAGCCTTCGAGCCGATTAAAGACATCCTCGGCACGATCCAGAAGGCCGGCCTTCAGAAAATCCTGTCCCAACTCGAATAGCGCATGATCACGTTGTTCAACCGGCAGATTTTTACGCTCGACCAGATTCTGATGAACTCGAATGGCGCGATCGGTTTCACCGCGACGCCGAAACAAGTTGCCAAGGGCAAAGTGAGTCTCGATGGCATCTGGCTCGATGCGCACCACGTCGACAAAGGCATCAACCGCTTTATCGGATTGTTCATTGAGCAGAAAGTTCAGACCCCTCGAATACGCATCGGGTAATCGGCCTTTATCTCGAAGCACCGCACGCTGCTCAAAGCGCGAAGCCAGCCATCCTAAAATGAAAAACAGCGGAATCGCCAGCAGCCACCAATTTTCGATTTCGATCAAGGCAGACCTTGGCGTGTAGTACCGGGCTTCACTTTGAACGTGACACTAAATGCCCAATCGCGCGGCGGTTGGCGACGTCACGCCAATGGCCGGCGGCGCATCAACCAAGGGCGGCAGAACCGCCGGTTGCGCCTTATTAGCAATCGCAAGCTGCTTGCGCAGACGACTGATTTCGCGGCGTTGCCGAAACAGGGTCGGCACCACAGCAATCAAACCGAGCACCGTACCGGCCGCAAAGAACACCAGCAGAAAGATCACCATCGGCGCGCGCCATTCAAAATTGCTGGCGCCAAAAAAACGCAAGGTCGCGATGTCCTGATTGGTCAGTGCAAAACCCAATGCAACCAGAAACAGAAACGCTCTGAAGATCCATGACACCAAACGCATCGCTAGGAGCCTGTCGGGGTTAAGAATGAGTGCGCTGGCAAATCAACGCGCTCACGCAACTCCTTGCCCGGCTTGAAGTGTGGCACGCGCTTCGGCGGCACTTGCACTCGTTCACCGGACTTCGGGTTACGACCAACCCGTGGCGGACGATGTGACAGGGCAAAA
>JANORY010000206.1:0-2970 GCA_031415535.1 Burkholderiales bacterium
CGATGCCGGTGGCATTGTGTATCACGCCAATTACTTGCGTTTCATGGAGCGTGCGCGCTCTGAATGGTTACGCTCGCTGGGTGTAATGCACCCCCAACTGGCCGCATCGGATCAGATCGTGCTGGTGGTACGTGACGCCAAACTGGAGTTTTTGTATCCTGCGCGGCTGGACGATGAACTCGAGATTGACGTGCGCCTGTTGCAGATTCGTCGCGCCTCGATCATCACTGCGCAGACGGTTACCGTGGCCGGTGTATCCAAGCCGCTGATCGCCACCGGCGTCATTCGCGTGGCGGCGCTGAGTCAGCTCGATGGCAAAGTGGCTGCGATTCCTTCCTGGTTGTTGGAGAAAATTGAAGAATGAATACCGATATGTCGATCCTCTCGCTAATCGCCCAGGCAAGTCTGCTGGTGCAATTGGTGATGGTGCTGTTGCTGCTGATTTCACTGGGTTCCTGGACCACCATTTTCCGCAAGTATTTTCAGATTCGCAGCGAACGTCAGGCGACCGTACGCTTCGAGAACGATTTTTGGAAAGACCGCGATCTCGGCACGCTGTATCACCTGGTACGTGATAGCAAAAAAGATCCCGGCTCACTGGCACGCATCTTTGAAGCGGGTATGGGCGAGTTTCTGAAAACCCGCCAACAAAAACCCGGCGATACGGTGGCGATGCTCGACGGATCGCGGCGCGCCATGAAAGCGGCGTACCAACGCGAAATGGACAGCCTTGAGCGGGGGCTGGCGTTTCTAGCCTCGGCCGGCTCGGTCAGCCCGTATATCGGCTTGTTCGGTACGGTCTGGGGCATTATGAATTCGTTCCGAGGCCTGGCCAACGTACAGCAAGCAACCCTTGCTTCGGTCGCACCGGGGATCGCCGAGGCGCTGGTCGCCACCGCCATTGGCCTTTTTGCAGCCATTCCGGCAGTGGTGGCTTATAACCGTTTCTCCTACGATATCGACCGTCTGGCATCCCGATTTGAAAGCTTCATGGAAGAGTTTTCAAATGTCTTGCAGCGGCAAGCTAAATAGACCGGCCGGTCCGGACACCAGGAGCCAAGCGCTATGCCAGGTATATCAAGCCGCCGCAGCGGTCGGGGCCGCCGAATGGTCAGCGAGATTAATGTGGTGCCGTATATCGACGTCATGTTGGTGCTGCTGGTCATCTTTATGGTGACTGCTCCACTGGTGTCACCCGGCGTTATCGATTTGCCGCGCGCCGGCAAAAGCAACACCAAACCCGATGCGTATATTGAAGTTCAAGTACGGCAAAACGGCGAACTGCGGCTTCGTACCGTTAACGCCGGTGATGCGCAGGAACGCCGGATTGGCCGTCGCGATCTGGCCAGCAACTTGAAAGAGTTGCGCGCCGGCAGCGACCTACCGGTCGTCATCAGTGGCGAGAAACAAGTACGCTATGAATCGGTGATAGACGTTATGGATGAATTGCAGAAGCAAAACGTCGCCCGAGTAGGTCTCATGGTGAAACCCGCAAACTGATGTCAGAGTCAAAGGCGCCGGAGCTCAAAGCTCCGATTAACCAGGCACGCGATCGGCGCAGTCGGCCGGTCGCGGCGAATAAGCGCATTCGCTCGATTGTGCTCGCTTTGCTCGTGCATGGACTTTTGATCGCTTTCCTTGTCATCGGTGTGCGCTGGAACACCCAAAAACCGGTGGCGGTGCAAGCCGAACTCTGGGTGCCGCCGCCGGCCAACGTCGAACCGACGCCAACGCCAAAAGTCGAACCCAAACCGGAGCCGAAACCGGAACCGAAGATCGAGTTGCCACCACCCGAGCCGCCGAAGCC
This sequence comes from Burkholderiales bacterium, assembly GCA_031415535.1. Lineage (GTDB taxonomy): Bacteria > Pseudomonadota > Gammaproteobacteria > Burkholderiales > Burkholderiaceae_E > JANLTP01. Next base: position 1,808 of record JANORY010000206.1, read on the forward strand.
GGTTGAAAAGCCAGTCGAACTGCCAAAGCCTGATATTGCGCTTGAAAAACAGCGCGAAGAAGAAAAGAGAAAGCTCGCTGACGAGAAAAAATTGGCTGACGATAAAAAGCAGGCTGAGGACAAAAAACTCGCGCAGGAGAAAAAGCTCGCCGAGGAGAAAAATCTCGCGGCTGAAAAGAAGGCGCTTGCCGAAGCACGAAAGGTCGCCGAAGAAAAGAAGACGGCCGACGAGAAGAAAATAGCGGATGAAAAGAAAGCGGCAGAAATCAAAAAACTGGCCGATGCAAAAGCCAAACTCGCGCAAGACGACGACAAGCGCCGTGAGGATTATTTGAAGCGCCTGATTGATCAGGCAGGTACACCCAGCGACACACCCAAGCCCGCAAACCCGCGAGCGGGACAAGCGGTCGGTGCCGCCTCCGGTGAGGCCAGTGGCGCAGTTGACGGCGACTATTCGGCACGGGTTGCGTCGACTATTCGAGGTAACACCACGTTTGCGACGCCGGTTGATTTAACCGGCAACCCTCGAGCAGTGTTTATTGTGACCTTGTCGCCGGATTGCAGCATCATGAGCGTGCGCTTGAAACGCTCCAGCGGACTGCCCAGTTGGGACCAGGCGGCCGAGCGCGCAATCGCCCGATCAGACCCGTTTCCCAAGCCGCGCAGCGGCCGTTGCGAACGCGAGCTTGAGATCGCTCATGGTCCACGCGACATTAAATCGTGACGAATTTGCAAAAGTCGTTATAATTCATGTATTAAGCTGATGTTCCTCATCAAACTTAGTTGAATCACCCCCTAACAGACTTCCTCAATGCCATTGAATCGCATCTTTAACCGTTCGTTCAGCATTTTCTTGAACCGATTTTTGGACCAATCTTCGATCCGCTTTGTGGCCGGCGGCTTCATCGTGGTTTGCATTTTCGCAGGGGTCAGCTTTGTTCGACCCGCCGAGGCGCAGATGCGTATTGACGTGTCGGGTGTTGGCGCCACGCAGTATCCGATTGCTATTGCCAATTTCACTACCGACGGAACGGTTCCGGTTGAGGTGGTCAACGTCATTCGTAACGACCTGGCGCGCAGCGGCGCATTTCGGGTGCTCGATCCGCAAGCGACCATGCCTGATACCGCAACCCCCAACTGGGGCGATCTGCGCGCCAAGGGTG
>JANORY010000207.1:0-6071 GCA_031415535.1 Burkholderiales bacterium
CCGCGAGCAACGTATACAGCGGCATCGTCATCCCGCAGAACTTCAACCGAAATTGAGATCGGGAATCCCGCACGTGCCCAAAGCTTCCAGCCCGGAAAGCCAAGCGGCAGGCTAAGCGTGTTCATGAATTTCTCCCGTAGGTTCATTGAATATTACTCGTCATCAACGAAAACCGGCACTACTGCTGCGGCCGCCTTCGGCGCGCACCGCTCGGTCTATCCCCATTCAGGACCTATATCCGTCAGTAACGTGCAACCCATTTCCGTTTGCAATCGCCAGACCGCAACTTTGGCACACAAATCACGGTTATTCGCGCCGCTCAAGAAATGACTGAACGCGCCCAAGCGCGTCGCTGAATGTAGGCCTGAACCGGCGCGCATCAATCGCCTCAAAAGCCGATCGCAGCCCTGCCGCCGGTTGAGCGAGCTGTTGCAGCAATGCTGAACGATGTCGATTCGCCCAAGCCTGCAAAGCTTCACCGCTAGCCGGATTCACTTGTAGCAATAGCGCCAAATCGAACAAATCACGCGCCTTGAATTGATTGCCTCGGAAATAGAGCTTTTTCGCGACAATCTCAAGGTCAGTCTCGAGCCGAACGGTGCGCCGATCGACGATCGCCGGCTCTGAACCAGGCGCCGTCAAACTGCCGGACGCGACGAAGTCGACCTCGCCTTCCGGATAACGAATTTTGAGAAACTCCGCCGCTTCTTCGAAATCGGGACTACCAAGAGCGGCAGCGTCGGAAAGTCGAGGTGAAAGGTATCCGAGATACTGTGGATTCGGGACAAAAATGCCTACATCCTTGCTAAAGCGGTGGTCATGTCGCAAAGCCAGCACGGTACCGCCCCCCAAGGTCCAATCAAACGGACGACCGTAGCGTTCTCCCGCGTCGTTGAGGATACGATGCGCGTGGGCAAACAATCGGTCAGACGGGAACACCAGTTCGTACGAGACAATCAAGAAGCGCACGACAGGCGCGCGCGCAAGCGCTCCACGCCCCGTCGTACCTTTTTTTTGTCGTTTGCCAGCGTTCCGATCTGTTCGATCAACGCTTCCTGATTCGCCGACGACAGATCATCAAACATCGAATAAAGATGGCCTGCCATTCCAGTCGGAATCACGCCCGTCACGAGCGCTTGAATGAGCTCATCACCATGCATTCGCCGCTTGTTACTCACATTGGCTGTGCTGACCGCCCTGCGCACGAAGTCCGGTTCATTACGGTTCGTCCGAGGCTGCGCTGAAAGCTCACCGCCCACCAGATCGAAAAGCGTAACGAGCTTTTTGATGCCGATGTCGTTGTAGCTGCCATTTTCGATGCGACTAAGCGTTTCGCGTGCCACCCCTGAAAGCTGGGCGAGCTGCGCCTGCGAAAAGCCGGCAGCCTTGCGCAGAGTCTTCATTTGTCGGCCGAGTTCAACGAGATACATACCGAATATTGTGATATATACAGCACACGATTGTCAATTATCTGGCACGGGTTAACTTGGCCCCACACAACGTACGCCTTTTGTACTAACATACAGGCATTGAATCTAAACGATGAGGTGATGCCATGGGTGCCATTGCATCTTCAACTTCGGCCCGTTCCGCCCGGCTTGGATTGCGCGCTACGCCAGAGCAGGAAGCAGTGTTGCGCCGTGCGGCCGAGGTGGCGCACAAATCCCTGACAGATTTCATTCTGGACAGTGCCTGCCTGGCCGCCGAGCATACCTTACTGGACCAGCGTCTGTTTATGGTCTCGGGCAGTCAGTACCGGACCCTGATCGATCTGTTGGAGCAACCCGCGCAGCCCAATGAGGGATTGCGTGACCTGTTCTCTCGCAAGGCGCCTTGGGACGCAAAGTGAGTTTACGTGGGCCGGAGTCCCTTGGTGCGCAGCACCGGCTCGACGGTTTCGATTGCGGCAAGCTGGCACTGAATGATTGGCTGATGCGCCACGCACGACAATCTCAGGGCAGCGGATCAGCCAAGACTTTCGTTGTGCTTGACGAGGACCGGCTAGTGGGCTATTTCAGCCTGACCGTCGGCCAGATCGATGTGCTGGACGCGCCGGAGCGGATTGCCAAAGGTATGGGGAACTACCCCGTACCGGTGGTCATCCTGGCGCGTCTGGCGGTTTCAACGCAAGATCAAGGTCGAGGTATAGGCTTCGGGCTGTTGCAAGACGCCATTCGCCGTACGATGCTGATTGCCGAGCAGGCCGGCATTCGGGCCATGCTGACTCATCCGATCGACGACGAAGCCTCAAACTTCAATACCCGATTCGGTTTTGTTGCATCGCCGTTACGAGATTCGCAATTGCTCTTGCTTCTCAAAGACGCGCGCCGCTGGGTTAAGTAAGGCGGTAGTAGCACCCATTGGCCTAACGCTCGATCAGATGCGTCAACAACGTAGCCGAAACACGCCAATGCCCCGGGTAGTTGTCGACATCAACACTGACACTCTTCGCGTTAACGCGCACTACCGAGCCGGACAACAGCTTGAAATCGCGGTCCATGAAAGACACTCGATCCCCAATCTTCCATTTGGGTGGCTGCACGGCTGCCGGAGACGGTCGTACCGGTTCGGCCAACGCGTCCGGCGCACTATAACGGCTGGTGCCGCTCAGATTGAGCGCAGCATACGGCACGCTGGTTAGCCGAAGTTTGCGATCCGCGTCATCAATCGTCACGCCGGAATCTTGAGTGCGCGCGATGCGCCCGCGCCGAAAGCTGCCATCGCGAGCATCAAAGTATTCAACCGCCATGCCGAGGTTGATTTTCATGCGTGCAGCGATCGTGCGCTTGGGTTCGCTATAGAGCGCGCGAATGATGTACTCAAGTCGATACAGGTCGAGCGTTTCGGCCTGCGGCAGGTTAACCACCAGTTTGGAGAATTCTTCGGGACTCACGCTTTTTGTCTCGCCTTGTTCGCTTGTGGTCTGTGGGCCAATCTACCCTCGCAAAAGTTGACTCTCCAGCCAACCAGTGGAATTGGTAAATTTTACTTTTGTTTTGATCAGTTTAGCGGCATCGCCGTCAATCTGCTGGCCGGTACACGGGCACCGATCAAAGTGCTGTTTGATGCGATGATGATGATGTTGGTGGTCGTCGTGCTGATACTCGAAACTTACATGGCTCACGCGAAATACAAGGAAATCCGGTCGGAAGTCCAGGTGGCTACGCCAGTGCCAATGAAATCGGCATCCTCGGTCCAGACCGGACAGCCCAATGTCATGGCACATGCCAACACAGGCCAATCATCTGCATCTCGAACGGCGATTCGCTGCAATGCTTGATGCCGCATGGCTTTGTAGAATTCAACATCAATGGACTGAACGACGCGCTCAAGACGCTCAAGCACGATCAAGGCTATCTTGGCGTCTACACCTCGTTTGTCGAGTACGATGGCTTTTCCACTCATGCCACTTTAGCTTTCGGCTTTTTCGCGGCGAGATTTGCCTTCCGTCGAGCATTCTTGAAGGCCGCCACAACTGACTCGACATTCACACCCTGCGCCTCAAGTAGCTTGTCCAGAGCCTTGCTGGCCTTTTTCAAAGCCGCAATATCGGCCTCGACTTGTCCCTGGGTGGGAATGAAATAGCCCACAGTTTGGCCGTGCCGTGTGACCGCTACCGGTTTGTTTGACGCAATGTACTCAGCCAAGTCGGCTCGAAACTCACGTATGCCTACTTTTGCCGCTTCCATTCGAGATTTCCAATTGAGTATCTGTGTGTACACATTTTACGCAGCCTTGATGAAATTGACAATCGAGCTTCTCGAGCCAAGGAGCCTTGAACGCCACCTGATTGCCAAAGAAGTCAGCCGTCCGAGTAAAGCTGCCGTTCGCAAGTTGGGGTCGTCCTTGCCGCAACCCAATACGCTGAAGAACAGCATCTCACACGTCAGCGTACGCAACGCGCGATCAGGCAAGGCACGACTGAACGAGGCAAGATTGAGCACGGCAAAACCAAGCGGCTCTTGGCGACGACCAGCTTTAAAGGAAAACATGTTCGATCTCCGGACAGCAAGTCCCGGTACATTGTGAGAACGAATCAGCGCTGTCTCAATTCCCTCAAACTGGGGGGATTAAAGTACGACAGCGGAATTCGACGCCATTCGGATTCGGAAAGCCGCCCTTCCAGCGCTGCACGAGCTATTATCTCGATACCTTGGAGGCTCACCGTGGAATACGACTTTGAACAGTTGAAAATTGACGTTCGCAGCGCCTTGCAGAAAGGCAATTCGCCGGCAGAGATCGAGCGTGTGCGCCAGTCGTTGGCCAAGCTTTTGACCAACCAGGCATTCGTCGAACAGACCTGCGGTGAGAGCGCCGAGTCGGGCCTGAAGCTGCTCTATGAAGATCCGGAACTTGGCTTCCAGGTGCTCGCCCACATCAATGAAAAGGCACGCAAGTCGCCGCCGCACGATCACGGCGAGTCATGGGCCGTGTATGGCCAGGCCATCGGCTACACCGATATGAGGGAATGGCAGCGAACCGATGACGGCGCTAGTCCGGATCACGCCAAGCTTGAACCAACCCGCGCGTACCGGCTGAAGCCCGGCGAGGTCGGCGTGTACTCGCACGGCGCGATTCATGCGATCGACTATCCGGACAAGTCGCGCTTCATCCGGATAACCGGCACCAATCTCGACGAGATTTGGCGCATTGCGATCAGCGAGGAAACCGGCCAAATCAAGCGGATGGGCCCACAGCGGGCGAGCTAGCGGAAACGTTTGCGCACGGTCGGCCGTCAGCATCGACATTGACACTCTTCGCATTAACGCCCAATACGAAGGTCAAGGTAATTGTCGTCGACTCATGTTCGCGGCATCGTCCGCAAACGAATCAACCGCATAATTAGTTTCGGCAGTATCCCAATTGTTTTTGATCAACTGCTCGAACGAGACAAAACGGGCCGTGAACGCGACATCAAAGACTGCTGCCAACTCGAGCAAGGTTTTGATGGAATAGCGGCCATAAGACGGGTCTTCGAGCCGAGAAACTACATTCTGTTTTGTTGAAAGCTTGTCCGCCAATTCGGATTGAGACCAACCGCGTTGATTTCTTAGCACGCGAATCTGATGCGCTATTCCATTGACAAGTTCTGACTCAACAAATTGTTCCCTGGCAGCTTTATTCTTAATGCTCAGGAAACGCTTCGCCATCGATTTTGAGTGGTTCGATGCGGGCGCGGCCGTCGTCAATATTGGATCTTCGGCGCGCAGCGGTCTTGATCGCGTCGGGCGGGAAATAAATTCGCTGCTTGTGCGTGCACCAAACGAGGATCGTGAATCGCTTTTCTCCTGGGCCGAAGTAACCGAGCGGACGGCATTGGAGTTGCCTCGCCTTGAATCTGATTTCATAAATATTCCTTTCGCCTTGAAGCCGTCTGGCTTGCGGTTCGATCCAATCTTTTCGCAGAGTATTTGCCAAGTACCTGACCCGAACGGCGAACGCGATTTTTGTTTCGACATCCAGTTGGTCAATTATTCGCTGGGTGTCGCTACGTCCCGAGCCGGAAAAATAGACCGAGAATTTCCAAAGCATGTTATCTCAAAAATGTAATAGTTGGCTAATTTTTACCCAGAGGGAGATTTTTTAGATTTGCCGGGATTCACCGGTCGATGAGCGTTGACGACTTGGCGTTACTGGCACGTATTTGAGCGTGAAATCTCTGGTTTCTATGAGATTCCGTACGGATTAGGTCGTTAGCCGCATGGGCATGAACTTGCGGACAGACCTTAGTCTATGGTGCCAAGCTCTGCGCCCACACTCTCGGCATTCGCTTCGCTCATGTCCGTTCGCGCGGGCCGCCGATTCGCTTGCAAGCGAATCGCTTCGAATCCCCCTCGGACAGTCCATTTGGACTGTCCTTCTCTCCGTCAAAAAGCAAATGCCCGCTACGCGGGCAGTTTGTTTTTTGGCGGAGAGAGGGGGATTCGAACCCCCGAAGGGCTCTAAACCCTTACACGCTTTCCAGGCGTGCGACTTAAACCACTCATCCATCCCTCCGGGGACAGGGCGGCGAGTTTAGCTGACGGGGCTCAGGGCATGGGCTCGCAGCAGCTCGAGCGGCACAAACTCCA
>JANORY010000208.1:0-4090 GCA_031415535.1 Burkholderiales bacterium
CGCCGCCGTCGCGCGCGCCTGCATGCTCAACTTGGCTGCGCCGATATCGCTGAGCGCAGCCTTTGTGACCCGCCTTCGAGGCCAGGCTGACTCATTGCAAGTACTCAACATTTCCTCTGGCGCGGGTCGCCGACCTTTTCCGGGTTGGTCGGTCTATTGTGCGACCAAGGCAGGACTGGATCTGTACAGTCAAACGCTGTCGGCTGAAGAGGCGGTGCACGGTTCGCGTGGCGCCCGTATTGTGTCGCTGGCGCCTGGTGTGGTTGACACGGCGATGCAGGGCCGGATTCGCGAGCATGGCAGTGAGCACTTTCCGGCCGTTGCGAACTTCATTGCCCTGAAACAACAAGGCGCACTCGCGGCACCCGAAGCCGTTGCTAAAAAGATTGCAGCGTTTCTAGTCTCGCCGCAGTTTGGTTCGCAAGTGATCGCCGATCTGCGCGAGCTCGATTAGCCGTATTTGAAGAGAATCACCCAACAGAGATACACGCAACAAACCTTGGATATCCTTACACTTTCGGAGTTCAAGCTCGGAATTGTAAAGATGATCTCGCGTCATGCAGCCCCCAGACTTATCGCGCTCGGACACCACCAGTGCGTTCTCTCACCTATTCGTGAACGCCTGGCTTTGGGGTGCGGTTGCGCTTGCCCAGTTGTTGCAGGTTGCAGTCGTCCATGTCGGCCTGCCCCCCACCACTGCAGTTAATGCGATGCTGCAACGGGTCGCCTTGTGCGGCGGTGGATTGATTCAATACCGGGTCATTGTGTCCAGCTTCGACGCGGCCTACCGCGCCGTTGCCGCCGGCTTGGGTATCAGCGTGTTGCCGCGTCAATTGGCACCCTACTACGCATCAGCCGGGCTGCTGTCAATCCCGCTATCCGACGCCTGGGCCAAACGTCGATTTGCGATATGTTTTCGCGACCTGACGTCGATGCCTGCGCCAGCCCGCAGGCTCGTTGAACACCTCGCCGGGCAGCAACGAATATCACCGGAAGGCTTCCACTGATCTTGCCGACTTCGCTTTGCAACTCAAGTGCTGAAAAAAATCTCATAATCTGTACAATTTGAATATCCTAAATTCCAATTACACAGAAATGAGTTATATCGTCCGCGAAGCCAGCGCTACGCTTGCCTCGTATGCCCGGTGGTTTCCCGTCGTCGCGCTGACGGGGCCTCGCCAGTCGGGGAAAACGACGCTGGCGCGCAAAGTGTTTGCCGACAAGCCTTATGTGTCGATGGAAGATGCGAATAGCCAAAGGCGGGCGCTTGAAGATCCAGCGGGGTTCCTGGCGAATTTTCCACGGGGCGCCATCATCGACGAAGTGCAGCGCACGCCGGCGCTCTTCTCTGAACTGCAGGGCTTGGTTGATCGGCGCGGCAAGAAGGGCGACTTCATTCTCACGGGTTCACAGCAATTCGGATTGTTGGATTCAATTACCCAGTCTTTGGCCGGTCGCGTCGGCATGTTGCAGTTGATGCCTCTGTCACGGCGCGAGTCGCCACTTGATTCACTGGAGAGAACCCTTTGGAAGGGCGGCTATCCGGCGCTGCATTCCGATATTGATGACGATGGGCAGTATGCTTGGTTCAACAGCTATGTCACCACTTATGTCGAGCGCGACGTTCGATCGGTCCTCGCAGTAACCGATCTGGCGCAGTTTCGGCGATTTCTTCTCATGTGCGCAGCGCGAACCGGGCAGTTGCTGAACCTCAACGGATTGGCGGCAGATTGCGGCATTACGCACACCACTGCGCGACGCTGGCTGACGGTGCTCGAAGCGAGCTACATTGTTTTGTTGCTGCAACCGTACCACCGCAATTTCGGTAAGCGCCTGTCAAAATCGCCGAAACTCTACTTTCGAGATAGCGGCTTGCTGTGCCATTTGCTCGGCATCGAACAACCGAGCGAGTTGTCTACGCATGCGATGCGCGGCGCGGTGTTCGAAAACTGGGTGCTTGGGGAAACGATAAAGTATCGTTGGAATCGAGGTCTGCGCGCCGATATCTACTTTTGGCGCGACAATCACGGCAATGAGATCGATCTGGTGTTCGAACATGAGGGACGATTACATGGCGTGGAACTTAAGTCCGGCATGACGTACGCCACCGACTGGGTACGCAGCCTGACGCGCTGGCAAGCGCACATTGGCGAAGAAGCCGGTGTCGCATCAGTCGTCTACGGGGGCAGCGAATCGTTCGGAATCAGCGCCGCCCGGGCGTTGAGTTGGCAGACGATGTGAATGCCTTCACCGCGAAGCTGAGTAACACATACCCATGACACTGGCCCCGTCCTACACCTACCCTGACCAAGTGCCCGTGGCGCTACGCCAGCAAGGTTATGCCGTGCTCAGCACACTTGGTACCTGTGAGCTGTTGAATACGGCCACCAGCCACCTGGCTAGGCTGGGAGAAACCTGGTCAGACCTGCCGGCCGATGCGCACACCGCGACGGTGTCGATCTGGTCGCAGTATTCCTGGTCAATCGTCAGGGTATCAAAGGAGGTGAAACGCGCGTGTTTGAAGCGCACGGGACGTGTGGCGAGCGCTTCACACTGTCGCAACCTTGGTCCCTGGCAATACCAGACGACGCCAGAGTCATACACGAGTCGACGCCGATCCAACCCGTATTAGCCCTGGGAGAAGTTGACATGTATCGCGACACCTTGGTGGTGACCTGTCGGGCGGGTAGTTTTTAAAGTGGCTAGGGATACGGCGCTTTCAGCCTCCCAATTTCTTCCTTCTCCGCTTCCTCCTTGAACCGTGCAAGGTAACGCGCGGGCAAACGTTCCGCATATTCAGGAATCGAATTGAGCATTCGCGCCAGGCCCAGGTCCCAACTCTCCTGATCAAAATCGTGGCGGAGAAAACCAAAGGGCTTATTCTTCTCAGTGCCCTTGATTGACCATTCATCAAAGTCGCAAACCAGTCGCAAGGCTTGGCCAAGACCTCGGTCGAACATCATGCGTTTCGAGAAATGGGTATTGGCGAAGCGTTTGAAGGCATCCGCTTGTCGTTCGGGCGAGGACCATAGTTTCACCATTACATTGGCGGCATGCTGGGCTTCGCTTTTTGAGGAAGCAACAAAACCGTCAATAAAGCAGGCATCAACTATGAGCAAAACAATCCATTCAACCGGGCAGCTCGAGTCTTGCCAGTTGTGTTTGTACTCCTCAATGTAGGCGGTGATACCGGCCGGGGTGGATATCTCAAAACTGACAAAATCGCCCAGCCGATAATCATCGAGAACGCAAGCAAACGCTTTGCTCGGAACCGCCAGGGTGCGCCCCTTGTCTTGAAGGTAAAAAGTATCGAACATACCCATCGCAAACTCCTGTGAATATGCGGCTACGGGACCGCGACAGCGTTCAAAAATCTTATCATTAAGTCCCGACCACCGCCCCGTCAACCCGCCTAACCGCCACGGTACCCGACCTTGGCCGGCCATCGGGCACCATGCTGGTGCCGGTGATTTCGCAGCCACGCGGTCCAGTCAGGAATCGATTGGCTTCGCGTGTGATCGGATCGACCGCCAGCATCTGGTTATTGCCGTAGGGCACGTGATCGCCCTTCAGCAGCGAACTCGGTGACATATCGGTCTGCACCCAGATGACGCCGCGCTGATCGAACACCTTCTGGCGATAGCGAACTTCATTGCCCTGAAACAACAATGCGCACTCGCGACACCCGAAGCAGTGCTAAAAGAATTGCAGCGTTTCTGATCTCGCCGCAATTTGGCTCGCCGGTGATTGCCGATCGGCGTGAGCTCGATTAGCGGTGTTTGAAGAGAATCACCCAACAGAAATACACGCAACAAGCTTTGGATATCTTACACTTTCGGAGTTCAAGCTCGGAATCGTAAAGATGATCCCGCGTCACGCAGCCCCCAGATTTATGCGTCTGTTCGAAGGGTTTCCGATTGTTACGCTCACCGGACCGTGTCAATCCGGCAAGAAATCTTTCCTGGCTCGCGAGTGCGCCGCAAAGTTTGGCAGGTCGAACGGCATTGGTAGTGTTGTTACCACTGTCGATTTCAGAACTCCGCGGTACCGGGCTTCTGGCCCCGACTACACCAGCCGGTTGGCGAAAGGC
>JANORY010000209.1:0-6253 GCA_031415535.1 Burkholderiales bacterium
ACCGTTTGGCCTAAACCGTGCACCTGACAGTGCATTTGATCGTACACCTGAGCCTGTGTCCAAGCGGACATCTGTTGCGCCTCCTGACGATTCTGTGCAAGCGGTCCGACATCTGTTGATCGATGCCGATTCGGCTGGCCAACGATTGGATAACGTGTTGATTCGCCTACTGAAAGGCGTTCCGCGCAGCCACATCTATCAGTTGGTTCGAAGCGGTCAGGTGCGGATTAACGGTGCCCGGGTGCAGGTGCTACAGCGGGTGGCCGCCGGTGATCGAATCCGTATCCCGCCGGTGCGGGTCGCCCAAGTGGTGACGCGTTATGCGCCGGCCACCGAATTTCCGGTGGTCTTCGAAGACACCGAACTGCTGGTGATCAATAAACCTGACGGGGTGGCGGTGCACGGCGGCAGCGGCATTTCGAGCGGGGTGATCGAGCAATTACGGGCGGCGCGGCCTGAGCAAGGTTTTCTGGAACTGGTTCACCGGATTGATCGCGATACCTCGGGTCTCTTGATGATCGCCAAAAAACGCGCTGCGCTGGTTCGATTGCAAGAGCAGCTCCGCGAGCGTTCAACCGAAAAAGCCTACCTGGCTTTGGTCAAGGGCCATTGGCCGCTGCGCACCAAAACCTTGCGCAACCCGCTGGCGATCCATATCAGGGGCGACGGCGAACGTCGTGTCTCGGTCAGCGACCAGGGGCGCGATGCCACCACCCATGTTTTGGGTTTGCAGTCATTCAGCGCGCCGCTCGCCGGAACCTGCACATTGGTCAACTGCCGAATCGAGACCGGTCGGATGCATCAGATCCGGGTGCACTTGGCCCACGCCGGTTTTCCGATCATTGGCGATCAGAAATATGGTGATTTTGAACTTAATAAAGCACTTTATAAATTATCATATAAGCGTATGTATTTACACGCTTTTAGTCTGACCGTTGGCCATCCTGGTCAGGAGGATATATTGCCGCTCGAGGCAGCCATGCCAAACGAGTTCTCGCGCCTGATGGCGGCGCAGGGCTTGCCATGAATAACATCGAATTGGTGGTGTTTGATTGGGATGGCACACTGATGGATTCGACCGGCGCCATAACTGAATCGATCCAGTTGGCGGCGGCCGACCTCAATCTGCCGATTCCGAGCGACGCCGATGCCAGCCATGTGATTGGCCTCGGTCTGCAAGATGCGCTGAAATTGGCCGTGCCGAGCTTGCCGGGGTCTCGCCTGGCCGAGTTTGTTGAGCGTTACCGGGTTCATTATTTCGAGCGTGATCAAGTTCTGCGGCCTTTTGCCGGTGCTGAAACGCTGTTGCTGGCACTGAACGCTCGCCAGGTCCCGACTGCCATTGCCACCGGCAAGTCACGGATCGGGCTGGACCGTGCGCTGCAATCGGTCGCCTGGCAGCACTTCTTCAAATCCAGTCGCTGCGCCGATGAAGGCCTACCGAAGCCCGATCCCTGGATGCTCAATCAGCTTTGCCAGCAACTTGGCGTTGCCCCGCAACAGACGGTCATGATCGGCGATACCAGCCATGACTTGCGGATGGCGCAGGCGGCCGGTGCCTGGAGCGTGGCGGTAACTTATGGCGCACATCCGGAGGACGAATTACGTCGTGCCGGCGCTGTCGCCTACTGCGATTCGCCCGCCGACTTGCAACAGTTTCTGTTGCCGCGATGTATCAACCCGGCGCGCTATCAAGGCTGATCATGACCGAGCGCGCGCAGGACAACGGCTGGCTATGGATTTGTGCTTCGTCACAACTTACCGAAGGCGGTGACGGTATTCGATTTGAATGGCGCAGCCGGGTCGCGGCGCGTCCGCAGCCCGCCTTTGTGGTGCGTTATGGCGGTTTGCCGCGGGCCTATTTGAATCAATGCCGCCATGTATCAGTTGAACTCGACTGGCCGGAGGGAAAATTTTTCGATGAGTCCGGCATCTATCTTGTTTGCGCGACGCATGGCGCCACATACAGTGCCGACACTGGACGATGTCAGGCAGGCCCCTGCGCCTCGCGCGGATTGCGCAAGCTTGAATGCCTGGATGAACAAGGTTCGATCTGGGTTCGAGCAGAATCTCACGGAGCAATTTAATGGAAGACTATTCATCCGACGCACAACGCGCCGCCAAAAACGCTGAACCCAAGGCCTTGGTGGCCCCAAGCGCGGACCCACCCTGGGAGCGCGCGGTGCTTGAGAAACTGGCGCTGTCGCTGGTCGAGGAGAAGCGCCGCGCTCGCCGCTGGGGGATTTTCTTCAAGCTTGCCAGCGTTGTGCTGGCGGTGCTGGCGTTTCTGTATCTGAACGGCAAGTTGGGTTTTGAATCCAGCGAGGTGACTAACACCAAACATAGCGCGCTGATTGATGTCATTGGCGTTCTGGACTCCGGCGCGGAAGCCAATGCCGATGCCTTGATCAACGCCCTTCAAGCGGCCTTCAAGGACAGTAACACCAGCGGCGTGATCATGCGGATCAACAGCCCCGGCGGCAGCCCGGTTCAAGCCGGCATGGTGGTCGATGAAATCCGTCGCCTGAAAGCCAAATATCCGAAGGTGCCGCTTTATGTGGTGGTGGAAGAGATTTGTGCGTCCGGGGGTTACTACATTGCAGCGGCGGCTGATCGGATCTACGTCGATAAAGCCAGCCTGATCGGCTCGATCGGCGTGTTGATGGATGGTTTCGGTTTTGTCGGCACTATGGAAAAGTTCGGCGTTGAGCGGCGGCTGATCACGGCCGGGGCGAACAAGGGCTTTCTGGACAGCTTCTCACCGATGAACGACGATCAGCGCAAGCTGGCGCAAACCATGGTGGCCGAGATTCACCAGCAGTTTATTGAGGTGGTTCGAAGCGGGCGGGGTACTCGTCTGAAAGAAACGCCGGAAACATTCTCCGGCCTGGTGTGGAGTGGTGCCAAGGGTATTGAAATGGGGTTGGCGGACGGATTGGGAACGGTCGAATCGGTCGCGCGCGACGTGATCAAGGCCGAGGAAGTGGTGGATTTTTCACCGAAGGACAATTTCGCCGAGAAGATCGCCAAACGAATTGGCCTCAGCGCGGCGCGCAGCCTTCAGCGTTCCCTGCGCAGCGGTTTCGACACACCAATATTGCGCTGAACCGCCGCTTGCAACAGAAAAACCGCTCGGCCCTTGGGTAGTTCCGGCGGCTGGTTTCGCCACAGGGCAACCGGCCGCGACACAATACGCTCGGTCGGTTCACTGAGTTCATGGGCGACACACAAGCGGGTCTGCGCGGCCAGCACCAGCAGCAATGAATCGAGCAGTCCTTTGGCCCGGTAGGGTGTTTCAATCATCAGAATGGTTTCGGAAAAGTTTGCCGAGCGCTGCTCCAACGCGCGCAGTTCGCGTTCGCGCTGATCACGCTCGGCGGCTACATAACCCACGAAGGCAAAACGTTGGCCATTCAGGCCACTGGCCATCAGCGACAGGACCAGCGAACAAGGTCCAATCAGCGGCACCACCCGGATGCTGTGCTGCTGGGCCAGGGCGACCAACTCGGCCCCGGGGTCGGCGATTCCGGGGCAGCCGGCATCGGATAACAAACCGACATCCAAGCCGTCCAGCAGCGGCCTCAACAAGGCCGGCAGCGCTGTTGCGGGCGTGTGCTCGTTGAGTTCATCAATTCGGGTGGTTTGCAACTCGCGTTGCGGATCGACCTGCTTGAGAAAGCGTCGGGCGCTCTTGGCATTTTCCGCCACGAACTGCTTGATCTCGCGAACCCGCTCAAGCGTATCGGCCGGCAAGACTTGCGCGGCGCTGCGTGCTTCGCCGATCGGCGTTGGAATGCAGAAGAGCCGGCCGACGCTCACGTTGCGGCCTGATAGCGACCGGTTATGACATCGTAACCTCGCGACGCCAGCAGCGCCACCAGTCGGGTCAGTGGCAGACCGATCAAGGCAGTGGAATCGCTACAGTTGATGGACTCGAGCAGCGCGATACCCAGGCCTTCGCTCTTGGCCGAACCGGCGCAGTCGTAGGGTTGCTCACGCCGTAAATAGGTCTCGATCTGCGGCGGCGTCAAAGTTCTGAATCGGACCTTGATCTCGGACAGATCAAATAATTCGAAGCCTTGATTGACACAGACCAATGCCAAGCCGGTGTAGAAGCTCTGGCTACGTCCCGAGGCGGCACCGAGCTGTTCGCAGGCCCGTTCGTGGGTCACCGGTTTACCGATGATGCCAACGCCGTCCAGGGTTGCGGTCTGGTCGGAGCCGATTACCCAGGCGGCCGGAAACCGCTGCGCCACGGCACGCGCTTTTTCGATCGACAGGCGCCGGGCGAGCGCCGCCGGCCGCTCTGCGGGCCGGGCGGTTTCATCAATCTGCGGGGCCTGTACGGTGAACTGGATGCCAAGTCGATCGAGCAGGGCGCGTCGATAGCTTGAGCTGGAGGCCAGGATCAGGTCAGGTACGGTGTTATCAGGTGGCATGGTAAAAATTAGAACAAAAAGGCGAGAACAGCAAGGTCCCGACAGATAAGTCAGTAAACACAATTATCATAGCGGCATGAAAACTGCGCCGTCAAAGTCCACTGGTTCGCCGGCAGAAAACAATTCGCCCGATCGCGACGATTGCGACGATCGGGTCGTGGATCCCGCTAGCGCGGCCGGGCCGCCCGGTTGGATTGATAGCAGGCAGTTCGCGGAACAGGGCGCGGTTAAGTCGGGGGCAACTGCGACCCCCTTGCTCAAGCGACTGGACTCGTCACTCGACGGCGAACCCGGCATCGTGAATTGGCGATTCGAAGGGCGATTGGACCGAATGGCCGACAGCAGCGTGCAGCGCTGGTTATCATTGGTCGTCAATTTGCACGCCCAGATGACCTGCGCGCGCTGTGACGAGCCAGCCGATATGGCCGTTGCATTTGAGCGCTCATTCCTGCTGGTCGCCGACGAAAAGCAGGCCGCGCGGCTCGACGACGAGGCTGAGGCTTACGATGTACTGGTGGGCGAGCGCAGATTTTCGCTGACTGACTTGCTCGAGGATGAATGCCTGATGTCGCTGCCAAGCTTTGTGAGCCACCTCGACTGCCAGCCTATGGTGGCTGAAGTTGAAGCAGAACCACCGCGAAATCCCTTTGCGGTGCTCGCAGCATTGCGCAAGACAGCGAAGTAACGCGCTCAAACGGTTCTTTGTTATACTCCGCGTCTTTGCTTTTCAAGGCTGGAGTAGCTCCATGGCCGTCCAACAGAATAAGAAATCAGCCTCGAAGCGCGGCATGCACCGCGCGCACGACTTTTTATCGGCTCATGCCCTCGGTATCGAGCCGACCACCGGTGAGGTTCATCGGCGTCATCATGTCAGCCCGAACGGCTTTTATCGCGGCAAGAAGGTCGTCAAAACCAAGTCTGACGAGTAAACGCTGGCCGCTTGTCGGTGCTTGCACTCAAGGTGCCCGTCGGTCATGCCCTCTCGGAAATTGACCCGATGCCAATAAGGCGCAGCCCGTGAAGATTTCAGTCGATTGCATGGGCGGTGATCATGGTTTGTCGGTCACGGTTCCAGCCTGTTTATCGTTTCTGAAGTCCCACGCCGACTGTGACCTGATTCTGGTCGGCGATCGCCCTGCCATCGAATCTTCGCTACTGGGTGCGCCGGCCAGCTTGGTGCAACGTTGCGAGATCGAACACGCTAGCGAAGTTATCGGCATGGACGAAAGTCCGGCGGTGGCCTTGCGCGGCAAGCGCGACTCATCAATGCGCGTAGCGGCTCGCTTGGTCAAGGAGGGTGCAGCAAACGCCTGTATCAGTGCCGGAAATACCGGCGCACTGATGGCGATTTCGCGCTACATGCTCAAGACGCTGGATGGTATCGATCGACCAGCGTTGGCGATGCAAATACCGAACCAGCTTGGCGGCACCACCACCATGCTTGACCTGGGCGCAAATGTCGATTGCGAGCCGATTCACCTGTTGCAATTTGCGCTGATGGGCGTGTCCCTGGTGAGTGCGCTCGAAGGTCATGAATCGCCGTCGGTAGGCCTCTTGAATATTGGCGAGGAAGTTATCAAGGGCAACGATGTGGTCAAACTGACCGCCGAGTTGTTGCGCGCCAGCGCCTTGAACTTTTACGGCAATGTCGAAGGCGATGACATCTACAAAGGCACGACTCATGTGGTGGTCTGCGATGGCTTCGTCGGCAATGTGGCCCTGAAGACCTCCGAAGGCCTGGCGCAAATGATGGGTGGCTTCATTCGCGAGGAATTCAGCCGCAATCTGGCTTCGAAATTCATGGGTTTGCTGGC
>JANORY010000210.1:0-2276 GCA_031415535.1 Burkholderiales bacterium
GGCGGCCGCAACCAAGTGTTGGCCATCGGACGATAGACTCACCGAATTGCCGAACTTCGATTGCGCCAGCGTTGGGTTTGCCTTGATTCGGTTCGACGCCTGCCACAGGTCCGAAGTCTTGGTAAAGAGTTGGGCTGAACCCGATTGAAATATCGAGGCCACTCCCTGCGCATCCGCTGCGATTCGGTTATCGTCAATCATGCCCACCGCCAATCGTTTGCCGTCGGACGAAAGACTGACGTCAAATCCGAATCGGCGATCGAGTTGGCCTACATTGGAGGGCGATATCTGCGACGCAAATTGCCAGCCTTGAGCGCTTTGCGAAAACATGAATACCGAACCGGCGATCAAACCGATTGCAGTAGTAGGAATTGGCACGTTATAGAGTGTCGCCAAGGCTTGTGCATCGGCCCAACCGCCGAAATCTGCACCCACCGCTAATGACAAACCGTCGGCTGATAAGGCAATTGACTGACCGAAGTGCAGGTAGTTTGCCAATACCGGTGGCTTTAGGCATCTGTTATGCCGGTAACGACCATCGGATTGTCGTGCAAAGATATGCACCGCGCCAGCGAGAAAAGCATTCTCAATACTGGGCGTGCTGCTCAAGGTCAAATTAGGTCCGCTTGCAGAGTCGTGCAATGCACTGATTGCAATCGTTGCGCCGTCGGCGGAAAGATCGACGTCATGACCGAACCAGTCGTGTGCGCGTGGCGTGGGTGCCCTCAGGCGAGCGATTTGTGACCAGCGTCCGTCCGTTGACTGGCTAAAAACATAGGCGGCGCCGGACGAAACAAGCGGGTTCTTGAAATCGTCAAGAGTCAGTACGTCACCATAGGATCGTCCGGTCGCCCCTGCGATCAGCGTGCGGCCGTCCGGCGTTAGCGCGAGCGCGCCGCCAAAATGGTCGCTCACGCGTCCGTCACCGATCAGTAGCGTCGCCGACTCACTCCAGGTGCCGGTCGAGTCGCGCTTGAAGACGAGCACACGACCGGCGCCACCGCCGAAGGTCGGACCGCCCAGCACACCGAAGTCAATCGCTTCACCTTGGGCGTAAGCCGCTCCGACCACTAGAGTATTGCCGTCGCGTGAGAGCGCAACATCGGTACCCAAACGGTCGTCGCGCCGCGCCGATTTCAGATAGGCCTGCTGCACCCATTGGCCCTGCCGATCGCGTACGAAGACCGAAACTGCGCCACTCTGATTAAAGCTCGACGTTTGCGATTGATCGCCGTTAATCGTAGTCGCTGCGCTTGAGTCGCCGATTGAGGTAATCGCCAAAGTACCGCCATCGCCGGATAAGCGAACCCAACCGCCGAATTGATTAAATGAGCCGGGAGACGAAGCCTTCAGACGCGCGGATTGCACCCAGAGTTCGGTCACCGTAACGGGTGCGGCGTTTGTTGTGCCCGGATTGTTTGTGCCCGAGATTGCGCTGTCCGACGACGAGCCGGAACCGCCGCCGCATCCGCTGACTAGAAGCAGCGTTGTAACGAGTTGGAGCCGCCTTTGCCGGGCAGGGCGAGCGCGCTTTAAGCCGATGTGGTCCATCGCCCGTCAGCGTTGTACGCGCGCTTATCGTGCTGCAACTTCTCAAGGTGCGCCAGCAAGGATCGTTCAGCAACACCGTGCAGGCGCACGTTAACGTCGTCATAAACTTTCTTGACGAGTTCGCTTACCGAAGTGCCTGGCATTGACTGTAACGCGGCGTACACTTTTTGCTCACGTCCGAGTCGATGTTTGACCAATGCGCGCATCGCAATTTCAGCAAATCCAATGACCCAGCCGTGTGCCGGCAATATATAAGTAACTGGCATTTGCACCAGCCGATCAAGGGCGTCGAGGTATTCCTGCATGTTGCCATCGGGCGGGCTGATCACCACCGTGGTACCGCTATTAATATGGTCGCCCGAAAACAGCAGGCCATCTTCTTCGATCAGAAAGCACAAATGATTTGAGGCGTGGCCGGGCGTGTGAATCGCCAGCAGCGTCGAATCACCCACCACAACCCGCTCGCCGTCGGCCAGTGTCCGGTCGGGTACGAACGCCGGATCGTGTTCTTCGACATCGGTCGGGCCGTCAAGCCCGTAGCGTCGCGTACGCGGACCCCAGGGTCGACCTAAAATGGGAGCGCCAGTCAAAAGCTTCAGGCGCGCAGCGCCCGGCGAATGGTCGGGATGCGCATGGGTACATAAAATAAACTTGAGATCGCGTCCGACGGCTGCCGCAATTCGATCGACATGGGCGTCGTCGGCAGGGCCAGGATCAATCACCGC
>JANORY010000211.1:0-7541 GCA_031415535.1 Burkholderiales bacterium
GATTAGTGACGGCCTCGTGAAACGCCCCCTGATCTCGGTACGACCACAGATACAGTTTCAGGCTTTTCAGCTCGATGCAGTGGCGATCGGCAACATAATCAAGCGTCAGGCTGGCAAAGTCCGGTTGGCCGGTCAAGGGGCACAGGCAGGTAAATTCGGGTGCCTGCATGTGGATCCAGTAGTCGCGTCCGGGGCTGGGATTCGGAAATGATTCGAGCGTTTTGGTGGGCTTGGAAGGCATGGAGTCGGTTCTCAGGGTTCGAGCGGCGGCAGCAAATTTCAGCAGGCGGATGCGCGCTGCCCGCGACCCGGCTGTGCCAAGCGCCAAGCAGACCATGGCGGGTCTGTCTGGCTGCCTAGAGCGTTACAACGCCGGTGTTATTATAGAGACTGGTCGGGCGCAAGGTTCGGCCCCTGCGACGCCGCACTCGCGGTTGTGTTTCTCCAGCCCTCAGTCAGGATTGCCCAGCAGTGCGACTCAAAAAAATTAAGCTTGCCGGCTTCAAATCATTTGTTGATCCAACGACGCTCGATACACCCAGCCAACTGGTTGGTGTGGTCGGCCCGAACGGCTGCGGAAAAAGCAACGTCATGGATGCCGTGCGTTGGGTGCTGGGTGAGTCCAAAGCGTCGGAGCTTCGCGGCGAATCGATGCAAGACGTCATCTTTAACGGTGCGGCTGATCGAAAGCCGTCGGCGCGCGCTTCGGTCGAACTCATTTTTGATAATTCGCTAGGGCGAATTGGCGGTAGTTGGGCCAGCTACACCGAAATATCCGTCAAGCGAATCCTCGGTCGCGACGGTCAGTCGGTCTACCAGATCAACAACCAGTCGGTGCGCCGGCGAGATGTCTATGACATGTTCCTCGGAACCGGCTTGGGTCCGCGCGCCTATGCGATCATCGGCCAGGGGATGATCTCTAGAATTATCGAGGCCAAGCCCGAAGAGTTACGAATATTCCTCGAAGAAGCGGCCGGCGTTTCCAAATACAAGGAGCGCCGCCGGGAAACCGAAAATCGCTTGGGCGGGACGCGCGAAAACCTGACTCGGGTAGAGGATATTCTGCGAGAACTGAATAGCCAGATAGAAAAGCTGCAACTGCAGTCCGAAGTGGCGCAGCAGTATCGCGACTTTGAGTCCGATCGGGAACGCAAACAACATATGTTGTGGATCGTCCGGCGCGACGACGCAGGTGCCGAGCAAGGCCGAATTGCGCAACAGACCATTGCCGCCACGCTGGCTTTAGAGGAACGGGTCGCCGAGTTACGCAGTCTGGAGGCGCAAGTTGAAACCCTGCGCAGTGAACACTATGCGGCCGGCGATGAAGTCCATAACAGCCAGGGCAAGTACTACGAAGTTAATTCCGAAGTCAGCCGTCTTGAGTCTGAAATCAAGTTTATCGTTGAGTCGCAGCTCCAGACGCGCGAGCGTATCGCGGGCTTGGCGGCGCAAATCGATCAGGCTGGTATCGACCGAAGCAGCGCCGGTGAAGGCGAAGTAGCCGCCCATGCGGAACAAGAGGTGGCGCTTGAAAAGGCTGATGATTTGAGCCAGCAAGTATTGGCGCTGACCGAGCAGTTGCCGGCGATTGAAAGCGCTGTTCGAGGGGCCCGGGCCGAGCTCGATACCGCCCGCGAAAGTGCTGGTCAGATTGCCCAGGCAATCGAGCGTTGCGGCGCGATGCGCAGTAGTGCCCAGGCGCAGCTTGAGCAAGCGGAACGTCGCAGTGAACGACTGCAACTCGAACGGCAAGCGGTTGCTGCGCCGGCTGAGGACGTCGTCGAATCGATGCGCGAGCAATTGGCTGGTGCCGACCAATCCGAACATGCGACCGGTGAGCGGCAGAGTGTCAGCGAGCAGGAATGGACTCAGGCCGACGCAGCGCGCGGTCCGGCGCAAACCGAAGCGCGCACGGCAGAGGCGAAACTAGCGCAATTGCAAGCACGCGCTGTGGCACTGAAGCAGTTGCAGGAACGGGTCCAAAGTCAGGACAAACTCGCACCCTGGCTGGCCCGCCATGGGCTGGATCGGCTTGGCCGACTTTGGAAGCAGGTAAAAATTGATCATGGTTGGGAAACCGCCGTCGAGGCGGTTTTGCGTGAACGAACTTCGGCGCTCAAGGTCGAGACCATCGATCGATTGGCTGCATTAGCCGAGGACGCGCCGCCCGGGCGAGTGGCATTTTTCGCCGCCGCACCGAGTGCCGGTGCGCCGCTGGCGATGGCGGGCGGTAAATCGCTGACCAATCATATTCACTGTAGCGATGCCGGCGTTCAGGCGGCCCTGGCAAATTGGTTACATGGCGTTTTTGTCGCCGATTCGGTCGAAGCCGGTGCTGCCAAGCGCCTTGAACTTCCGCCTGGAGCCAGCTTCATTACGCGCGACGGCCACATTGTCGACCGTTTCTCGATTCGGCTATACGCGGCCGACTCCGAGCAGGATGGCATTTTGGCGCGCCAATTCGAACTTGATAACCTGGAGCGTGAGCAACGGGCGCAGAGCCTCTTGAGTGACCAAGCCCGCGACCACGCGGTACGAGTTGAGGCGATTGCCAATCAGCGCATGGCGAAATTGAATCAGGCACGGGACGATCATAATCAGGCGATTCGGCAACTGACGTCGATCAAGCTTGAGGCCGAGCGGCTGTCGCAATTGAGCCAACGGGTAACGATGACCTTTGAGCGGGTCGATGCCGAGTTGTCGGAAGTGCGTGAACATCGGCAATGGGCCCTGCAGGTGATCGCCGAGGAGTCGGAACGTTTCGAGCAACTTGATGCCGAACTGGCCGAACGCCAACAACAGACCGAAGATTTGGTTGAGGCATTTGCGCACTGCGAGCAAGCGCTGGCGCGGCATCGCGAAGCGCTGCGACATCGTGAGCGCGACGCTCAAGAGGCTTCCTTTGCTACCCGCGAAGTGCAGGCCCGGATTGAACGCTATCAGGCACAAGCCGAACAAGCCGAGAAGCTGATTAACCAGGCCGGGCTCGAACAGGACAGCCTGAATGAAAAACTGCAGCAGTTGTCCGATGCCGCGGCGCAAGCTTCGCTGCAAGATCTGCTGGAACGTCGGCAATCGGCCGAACTAG
Organism: Burkholderiales bacterium; assembly: GCA_031415535.1. Taxonomy (GTDB): domain Bacteria; phylum Pseudomonadota; class Gammaproteobacteria; order Burkholderiales; family Burkholderiaceae_E; genus JANLTP01. The sequence goes on from JANORY010000211.1 coordinate 3,089, forward strand.
CTTTGACGCAAGCGCGATCACGGCTGGACGACTTGAGTAACGGACTTCGTCAGAAGGAAGAGCAGCGCCTGCAGATCGAGCGATCACAGGAGCCATTGCGACAAAAGCTGTCCGAGTTGCAACTGAAGGAACAAGCTGCATCGTTGGGGGCACAGCAATATGCAGCGCAACTGGCCGAAGCCAATGTGATCGAAGAGCCCGTCCGGTTGGCATTTGCTGAGGTACCGAAGCCGGCCTGGCTGCAAGCCGAAGTGACCCGGCTGACTAATCTGGTCCAGGGTTTGGGGCCGGTGAATCTGGCCGCACTCGATGAACTGACTCAATCAAGCGAACGCAAGACCTTTCTCGATTCCCAGTCGCAAGACCTGAACGAAGCGATTGCGACGCTGGAAGATGCGATTCGCCGTATCGATAAGGAAACGCGCGATGTCTTGCAGAATACCTATGATGCGGTGAATCGCCATTTTGGAACCTTGTTCCCGGAATTGTTTGGCGGTGGTGATGCCAAGTTAACTTTGACGGGTAGCGAGATTCTCGACTCCGGGATTCAGGTAATGGCCCATCCGCCCGGTAAACGCAATGCCTCAATCCATCTGCTGTCGGGCGGAGAAAAAGCCTTGACTGCGATTGCGCTGGTGTTTGCATTGTTCCAATTGAATCCGGCACCATTTTGTTTGCTTGACGAAGTCGACGCCCCGCTCGATGACGCCAATACCGAACGTTATTGCGATATGGTTCGACGCATGTCTGAACATACGCAATTTCTGTTCATCACCCATAACAAAATAGCCATGGAGCTAGCTCAGCAACTGGTGGGCGTTACGATGCAAGAGCGCGGCGTCTCGCGGATCGTTGCGGTTGATCTGGAGTCTGCCACTCAGCTTGCCGAAGCCGCCTGAGCGCACGTGATGAATACACTGACTATCTCGATTGCGCTGTTCGTCCTGGTCACCCTGCTTGGCGTGGCTATCCACAGTGCCTGGCAGAGCTACAGCGGCCATAAAGAGCGCAAACTCAAGGCTTCGCCGCAGGATTCCGAAACCACTGAGACGATCGCTAGCCGGACCGATACGCAGCCACACCGACTGCGTCCTGAACCCAGCCTAGATGCCGTGCTGGCACAAGATTCATTGGCCGATGTGAACGATTCGCTGATCAGACAGGATCGCCCGCAGCCAGTGATCGACGCGACCAAGATTACCGAACCGATGCTGGCCGCAGATCATCAGTCGAACGCCTTGAGTAGCACAATGGCGTTGCCCGAACTTGCGACCATCGACAATCCCTCAGATTCGTCTTTGTTCAGCCTGCCGAACGCGGCAGTTGCGGCCACGACTTCGTTCGATACAAAGACCACTGAAGCGAATGCTGCAGTGGCAAAAGAAGTTCAGTCGCGATCGTTCTTGAATGAGCGCGTGGACTGTATCGTCGAATTTGCGCTTGAGGCACCAATCGCTGGTCAAAGGCTGCTGCATGCTACTCAGACCATTCGCCGTTTCGGATCAAAAGCGGCCAGTTTCGACGGCATTGGCGCTGCGGCGGCTGCCGATTTGCAGGTCGATACCCCCGCTGCAGGTGCCGAGGGCAACGAATCTGCGTGGCAGCCGATCGATGCGACCCGTTCCTATCGTTCGTTTCGAATGGGCGTGCTGCTCGCCAATCGGCACGGCGCGCTAAACGCGCTGGAGTTCGCCGAGTTTGCCGAGACCGCCCACAAACTGGCCAACCATTTTGGCGCGCTAGCGGTTATTCCGGATATGTCCGGGACGCTCGGTATGGCGCGTGAACTGGACGCCGAGTGCATCAAACTGGATGCCCAACTCGGTCTGAATATCGATTGTTCCAGTGCATTAAATCTGACCGAACTGACACGACTCGCGCGTGACCAGGGTCTGGTGGAGCGCGGCGGCAATCGTTACGCGCGCATGGGTCGAGGAGATGAATTACTTTTCATGCTGTCACCAGCGGACCTCGCCAACCGCCTGACTTTGTTGCTGGATGTGCCGCGAGCGCCGATCGATCAGCAACCGTGGGCTGCGCTACTGAGTTGCGCGCACGAAACCATGACAGGTCTGAAGGGACATTTGGTTGACGATTCGGGTCGACCGCTGAACACACGTAACCTTGATTCGCTGTCAGCGGAGTTGGCGCAACGCTACGCGATGCTCGATCAGAGTGGTTTTAAGGCGGGGTCGGCATTGGCGCTAAGGGTATTCAACTGAGTACAGCGCCGGGCGTGCAAGCCGAAGCGCAGGCCTTGCGCGCCCGCTTGGAGCGCTATAGCGTTGAATATTATGTTCACGACGCGCCCAGCGTGCCCGATTCGGAATATGACCGCTTGTTCAAAGCACTGCAAGAACTGGAAGCCCGATGGCCTGAGTTGATCGATTCGTCGTCGGTGACGCAGCGCGTCGGGGCTAAGCCGGCGCAGGCTTTTGCTGCGCTAGCCCACCAGCAACCGATGTTGTCTTTGAATAATGCATTCGCCGATGACGACGTCGTGAGTTTCGATCGACGGGTTCGGGAAATGCTGGTCAATGTCGTAGCCGATCATGAACTCATCGAGTATTGCACTGAGCTCAAGTTCGACGGACTGGCGGTCAACTTGCGCTACGAACACGGCCGGTTTGTCCAGGCAGCAACCCGCGGCGATGGCGTCACGGGTGAAGACGTCAGCGCTAATGTTCGAGCGATCAAGGCCGTTCCGTTGCGATTGATCGACCCTAGTGCTACGGCCGGGCGCGACGCGATACGCTGGCCTGAGTTGTTGGAGGTACGCGGCGAGGTTCTGATGTACAAGAAGGACTTCGTTGCGTTAAACGAGCGACAGCGGGCGGTGAATGAGAAGGAGTTCGTGAATCCGCGTAATGCTGCGGCCGGCAGTTTGCGACAACTTGATCCGGCGGTGACCGTGAGTCGTCCGCTGCGATTTTTTGCCTACGGGGTAGGTTGCTGGCAGTCCGGCGAATCGCAAGCGCCGACTTCACACGCCGGATTGCTCGACTGGTTGGCGCAGTGCGGTTTTCCGGTGAGCCCGCTGCGCCGAATTGTCGCGGGTCCGCAAGGATTGCTGAACTTTTATCGCGAAGTCGGTCAGGCTCGATCGCAGTTGCCGTTTGATATCGACGGCGTGGTGTACAAGGTCAATCAGCGCTCCTGGCACGACTTACTCGGATTTGTTGCGCGGGCGCCGCGTTTTGCGATTGCCCACAAGTTCGCGCCGGAAGAAGCGGTGACCGAGGTTCTGGCGATTGATGTGCAGGTCGGTCGAACCGGTGCGCTAACGCCGGTTGCCAGACTCAAACCGGTCTTCGTCGGCGGAACCACGGTAAGTAACGCCACCTTGCATAACGAGGAGGAGATTGCACGCAAGGACATTCGGGTCGGTGACACGGTCGTCGTACGCCGTGCCGGCGATGTGATTCCCGAAGTGGTTCGAGTGATGCTTGAGCAGCGCCGGGCGATTAGCACGCCCTTTGTTATGCCGATTAACTGTCCGGTTTGCGGTTCTTCAGTATTGCGCGAAACCGGAGAAGCCGTGTCGCGCTGTCGGGGCGGCCTGTTCTGCAAGGCGCAATGTAAACAGGCGCTGGTACATTTTGCCAGCCGTCGTGCGATGGATATCGACGGTATGGGTGAAGGGCTGGTCGACCGACTGGTTGAACTCGATTGGCTCAAGACGCCGGCTGACCTTTATCGATTGGACGCACAGCGACTCGCAGGTCTTGAGCGCTTCGGTGAGAAATCGGCGAACAAGCTGATCGCCGCCATTGAGATTTCCAAGCGCCGTTCGTTGGGGCGCTTTGTGTTTGGCTTGGGCATTCGCCATGTCGGCGAAGAGATTGCCCGACAGTTGGCTGATGAGTACGGCTCAATCGGGTCGATGCTTACCGAGGACTGGGCGTTACGACAGATTCAGAAACAAGTGATCGTCAAGGAGAACGTGCGCCGGCGCAAAAATGCTGAGCCACTGCAAGCCGTGCCGCTGGAAGGCGTCGGCCCGGAGATCACCGAGAGCCTCGGCCATTTTTTTTCTGAGGCCGGTAATCTGGCGGTGTTGCAAGAGCTCGAAGCGCTCGGCGTCCAGCCTGATGCGACGTCGCCATTAAGGTTCGCAGCGCTTGGAACCGCTGCCGCGAATACGCCGATACTGGCGACCGAGGCGCATCCGTTAATCGGAAAAATCTTTGTGCTCACTGGCACGCTGCCGACTTTGGGCCGCGATGAGGCGGCCGACCGTCTGCGACGCGTCGGTGCCAGCGTCAGCAGTTCGGTGTCGCGCAAAACCGATTACCTGGTTGCCGGCGAGTCAGCAGGTAGCAAACTCGAACGCGCTCTTGCGCTTGGTGTTACCGTTATTGATGAACGGTCGCTGCTGAGCATGCTCGGCGATTCACACGAATAGAACTCTTGCGCAGGAATATCCATGTTTGCAATCGTCGGTGGCAGCGGT
>JANORY010000212.1:0-2509 GCA_031415535.1 Burkholderiales bacterium
CCGATAAGTTATCGGAACTCAGACCGCCCGGTGCGACGCATGGCGGGTCTGATTACAGTTCTTTGCGGGGATCTGCCGATTGCGTTATTCTCCATCCATCAGAGTGGTACATAGGGGTAGTTCATGCATGCGGTGATTCCACTGCTTAAAAAGCTGCGGTTTCCGGCCTTGAGCCGGCGCAGCGCAACGGTGTTACAAGTCAATCTGGGCTACAAATGTAATCAGTCATGCTTGCATTGTCATGTGGCGGCCAGCCCGCAGCGTACCGAAATGATGGCCGGCGAAACCATTGACCAGATCATTCGGTTCATTCAGAGGTCTGGCGTGCACACGCTCGATCTAACCGGCGGCGCGCCGGAGCTGAACCAGCATTTCCGTCGATTGGTGATCGCGGCGCGCGCGCACGGTGTGCGGGTGATCGACCGGTGTAACCTGACCATTCTGTTCGAGCCTGGGCAAGAGACGCTGGCTGCGTTCCTGGCCGATCAAGGCGTTGAGATTACCGCTTCGCTGCCCTGTTATTCAGAAGACAATGTCGACAAACAACGCGGCGCCGGCGTTTTCGAGCGCAGTATTCGGGCGCTCAAATTGCTGAATTCGCTGGGTTACGGCGATACCGGTTTGCCGCTTAATCTGGTCTATAACCCGCAGGGTCCGTCGTTGCCGCCGGCGCAGCAAGCGCTGGAAGCCGACTACAAACGTATTCTGTGGGAGCAGCACCAGGTCCGCTTCAGCGGCTTGCTGACGCTGGCTAATATGCCGATTCAGCGCTTCGGTTCAACGCTGATCTCAAAAGGCCAGTTTCAAACGTACATGAGCTTGCTACATGGTGCTCATCGCGACGAAAATCTTGATTCTGTCATGTGTCGCGATCTGATCAGCGTTGATTGGCAGGGCTATCTTTATGATTGCGACTTTAACCAAATGCTCGGCTTGCCAATGAATCTGAATGGCTTCTCGCGACCGCACTTGAGCGAATTGTTGGACCATGCAGTCGTCGGCAATCCGATCGTGGTGCGAGACCATTGTTATGGTTGCACCGCCGGGCAGGGTAGCTCCTGCGGTGGCGCTTTAAGTTGAGCTCTGGCGCCTAATTTAACTGCGTGACAAATTTGGTGACCAGGCAGCCGTCGAAACTTTCGACGCCACCCTTCACGAACTCGCCATTGATATACAGGTAGTGTTCAACATGGAGAAAAAATTATGAAGATCAAAATACTTCCCGTGATCATAGTTGGTGTGGCGTTGACTTTGTCGGCCTGCGCATCGCGTACTACCGCGCCTGCATCGTCGGCGCCGGTTAATGATCCGAATGTGCAGAAAGTCAAATCGGCTGATGGCACTTTTGAGGGTGAAGTAGTTGGCAAAATCGCCCCGAACAGTCGTTTTGCGAAAGTCAAGATCGGTATGTCAATTGCCGAGGTAACGGAGTTGATCAAGGAGCCGAACGATACGGTGCGCCACGAGACCGGCAAGCGCTGGATTCCTTGGTACTTCGGCAACGACGCGCAGCGAATGCAGGCGTATTACGCGGGCGATGGCTGCTTGACTTACGCGGCCGGTAACGCCTTTGGACGCGGCGGCAGCAATTTGATTCGGATTTCGGTTGACGCTACCCGCAAGTGCATGGAGGACTAGCAAGAGCGGTTTTAATCACAGAAAGGACTCAATGACTTGCCCCCGTAACAATTGCCGGTGAAAATAAGAGCTGTTGCGCTATGTCGGTGCTGAAATGGATCTGTCTGGATGATTGTTCATGAATGACCATATTGTTTCGGCGTTTGACGCCGATATCGCCGGATTGCGCAGCGCAATCATGGCGATGGGCGGGCTCGCCGAGACACAAGTTGCGCGCGCGGTTCGTTCGGTTTCACAAGCCAGTTTGTTTCTGGTCAGCCAGGTGCTTGAGTCCGAACAAACCGTCAACCAATTGCATGTTCAAGTCGATCTGCTGTGCAATCAAATCCTGGTCAAACGTCAACCCTTTGCGGTAGACCTTCGGGAGGTTATTGCGGTGATCCACTCGATCAACGATCTGGAACGGGTCGGTGACGAAGCCAAGAAAATTGCGCTGAAGGCGCGTGGCATGGATGGTGCTCAGTTGGGCGAGCAGTTTCCAGTCGGGCAAGTGGTACAGATGGGCGAAAAGGTCTGCGCGATGTTGAATCTGGCGCTCGATGCGTTCATTCGTCATGATCCGCTGGCCGCGCCGGCACTCGCCGCCCAGGATCTTGAAGTCGATGCCTTACGTACTCGCCTGCTGGCTTTGCTGGTCGAACGCATGGCTGAGGATCCGAAACAAGTCTCGACCGCGCTCGATCTGATTTTTGTTGTTCAATCGCTCGAGCGGGTGGGTGACCATGCCAAGAACCTCGCCGAATATGTGGTCAATATTGTCGAAGGTCGAGATCTGCGGCATCGTAGCGCGCCGCTCTGATTTTCCGGCCGGAGGGGTCAGGCCGAATCTGTAGTGCTTGCCACGCGTTGCTCGGGCGGCAATACGCGGCTA
>JANORY010000213.1:0-1021 GCA_031415535.1 Burkholderiales bacterium
ATTCCGCAGTTCCTGGTTCATTCACTCGCCAAGCAGGCCGCAGTCGATGTCACTCCGGTTCCCTACCGTGGCTCGGCGCCCTTGGTGCAGGACCTGCTGGGCGGACAGATCGCAGCAGGAACCACGGCACTGGGCGACTTCGTGGAACATCACGCCGGCGGTCGTCTGCGGGTGATCGCAGTCCATGGGCGCGCGCGATCACCGGCGCTGCCCGAGTAGCGACCTTCGCCGAACAGGGCTATCCAGTTGATTGGGAATACTGGCTCGGTCTGTTCGCACCGATCGGAACACCGGCGAGCGAACTGACGCAACTGAATGCCGCCATCGCGCGCATCATGGCGCGACCCGACGTACGCGAACGCATGCAGAAAATCGTGTTCGAACCGGCCACCAGCAGCGGCGCCGAATTGGCCGAGCGCATTCGCGCTGGCACAGCCTTCTGGGAGCCGATCGTGAAGTCATCGGGATGGGTGTCTCAATGACTCAAGCGCGCAAGCGCATCGGGTTGATCGGGTTCGGCTTGATTGGCGAGCAAGTCTATCGACGTATCACGTCGCAACCGGAACTGGGACTGGATATCGCCTTCGTTCACAATCGTTCCGCCGGTCGCCTGGCCGAGCTACCCCGCGAGTTGATGCTTGACGACCTCGATGCGATGCGTGATCGTAACGCCGATCTCGTCGTCGAAATGGCGCACCCCGATTACACACGGCAATGGGGCGAACGTATTCTCGAACGCAGCACCTATCTGCCGCTGTCGGTCGCGGCCTTGGCCGATGACATGCTCCTCGAGCGCTTGCAGCGTAGCGCCCGCCGTCATGGCACGCGCCTGGCGGTTCCGCATGGCGCACTCATGGGTCTGGACAGCCTGCGTGAATGGCGTCACGTCTGGACTGAGTTGGAGATTGCGTTTTACAAGAGTCCGGCCAACATTGACTTCAGCGAGTCTGGTATCGACCCACAACCGATCACCTCGGAGCGCACTCTCTACCAGGGTCCGGTACGCGGGATTGCCCGATTG
>JANORY010000214.1:0-18423 GCA_031415535.1 Burkholderiales bacterium
CGGCGCGGCCGAGGATTGGGACGATGCGAGAGCGCTCGGGCAGCTCGAGTATGAGCCACCACCGGTCGGTCTCCGCGAGGCGCGCGAACGGCTGCTGGTGCGTTGGTCAGGCGCTGAGCGCATGTTCGAGAAGGGCGAGCGCATTCACACCGAGAATTCGCATAAGTACCGGCCCGAGTCGTTCGACCAATTGCTGCTCGAAGCCGGCTTTGCGTGTGATCGATTCTGGACCGACGATCAAGCTTGGTTCGGGGTTTTTTACGCCCGGCCGATCTAACGCATAAAGTCGACCGATGCGGTTTGCCAGTGATCGATCTGGCCTCTACGTCTGGTTTTCGCGGGCCACGTCACTGCTGATCTGGCTGTCGCTGGCACTGCTGGTATTGTTGATCGTCTATCGCTGGGCCAGCGCCCCGCAAACCAAGGGTGAACTCGAACTCGCCGGGCTGGAAAAACCCGTACAAGTGTTGCGGGACCGTTTTGCGGTGCCGCATATTTTCGCGCAATCCGAAACTGACGCGCATTTTGCGCTCGGCGTGGTGCACGCCCAGGATCGCCTGTGGCAGCTCGAGATGAGCCGGCGTTTAGTCAACGGCGAATTGGCCGAAGTCCTGGGCGAGCCTGCGTTAGCGTTTGATCGCTTCGTGCGCACGCTGGGGGTCGCAGGTGCGGCCGCTAGCGCCTGGGCCAGTTTAAGTCCTGAATCGCAAACTCAGATCAGCGCCTATGTGCGTGGCTTGAACGCTGGCGTCGGCCGTGCGCTGCGTTCACCGTGGCTGCAGTCACCCGAATTCTGGCTGTTGAATACGCGCCCAAGCGTCTGGCGCGAGCTCGACGTCCTGCTGGTCAGCAAAATGTTGAGTTGGGAACAGTCTGCCCACCACTCGGCCGATTTATTGCGTCTGGCCATGCTGCAACGGCTCGATCCGTTGCAGATTGCGCAGCTTTTTGAGCTGCCACCAGGCTTGTTGAATACCCAACAACAGCAGTTCTATCGCAGCCTGGCACCGAAGGCATTGAGCCTGCTGAACGGTCTGCCGTTTAGCGCCCCGGAGGGCACTGGATCAAACGCCTGGCTGGTCGACGCCGCGCATTCGGTGAGCACCCGGCCGCTGCTGGCAAACGATCCGCACATGAGCCTGAAGGCACCCGGCACCTGGTATCTGGCGCATCTGTCGGCGCCCGGCTTCGATGTCATCGGCGCGACGATTCCCGGATTGCCCGCGGTCCTGCTGGGGCGCGCCGATCGGCTCGCCTGGGGCTTGACCAATCACGGTGCCGATATTCAGGATATTTATCTGGAACGGCTCAATCCCCTCGATGCTGCGCAATACCAAACGCCCGAGGGTTGGGCAAATTTTGCGGTGCGCGACGAGGAAATCCGGGTCAAGGGCGCGCAGCCAGTCCGATTGACGGTCCGGCAGAGCCGCCACGGACCGGTTATTTCCGACGCGCTGCCATCGGCTGAACAGTCGCTCAAGGCAGCCAAGACTGAAACCGACTATGTCTTTGCGCTGGCATGGACTGGTTTGGATTCGATTGACCAATCACTGGACGCATGGCTGCGTCTGAATCGTGCCCGCAGCAGCAAAGAATTATTAGATAGTCTGTCCGGCTACGGCTCGGCACCCATGAATGTGTTGTATGCCGACGTCGAAGGCAAGGCCGGCTTGAAGGTGATTGGTTCGTTGCCAAAACGAAATCCAGCCAGTGAGCTGCGCGGCGCACTGCCAGCGCCGGGTTGGGAGGCGCGACACGATTGGCAGGGCAGAATTTCGCCTCGGGACTTACCCGGTCTGCAGCCTCGCGACGGTATTCTGGCGAACAGTAACCAGCGTTGGGCAGTCGATGCTTATCGTCATGAACTGGGCGTCGATTGGACCGGTCCGGCGCGCTTTGATCGGGTTATGCAGTTGTTGCGAAACAAGCCTAAACATGAGCTCGACAGCTTCGTGGCGATGCAAGGCGATGTGCAGTCGCTGCCAATGCGTGCGCTACTGCCTTTTCTGAAGCAGATTCGAATCGATGATCCGTTTGCCGCGTTGCTGGTGCAGAAGTTATCGAACTGGGACGGCGTCATGAATGCCGAGCACGCCGAGCCACTGATTGCGAGTGCCTGGGTCGAGCAACTTTATCGGCAGTTGTTTGGCGATGAGCTGGGTGATGATTTGCTGGACCGGTTTCTGGCACATCGCAATCGAAGTAAGGTGCTGCTGAACGTACTGTCCGACCCGGCGCTGGCGCGCTGGTGCGATCGTATCGAGACGCCCGTGACGGAAAGTTGCGGGCAGATGTTGACGCAGTCAATGTCCAGCGCGATTGCCGAGCTGCGTGCCCGCTACGGCGATGACCCGCAGTTATGGCGTTGGGGGGTGGCTCATCAGGCGGTTTCCGAGCATCTGCCGTTCAGCCGGGTCGCGTTGCTGGACAAACTGTTTGAGGTGCGTGTGGCGACGCCTGGTGATGCAAACACCATCAACGCTGGCCGCACCGACCCGGCACACCGAACCGAGCCGTTCGCCAACCGGCATGCGGCGGGTTATCGGGGGGTCTATGATCTGGCCGATCCGGATAAATCGCTGTTCATACAATCAACCGGGCAAAGCGGTCATGTGTTGTCCGGGCACTATCGCGATTTGGCGACGCGTTGGGCGCGGCTCGAATACATACCGATGATTTCTCAGCGGCTCGAGGTAGAACGCCAGGCCGCCGCACGATTAAGTCTGCTGCCGATGGGGCCGCGTTAGTCTGCCTAAATTGGGCGCGCAGTTGGCGTTCGGTCAATTCCGATTCTTCAGATGAGCCTGAGCAGGTTCCGCACGGCTGCTGATTCGGTGGCTGGCGTAAACAAGTAGGCGCGCCGTATGCAGGCAGCTTGCAAGCTATGCACAAACGCCGTGTCGTCGCGGCAACGTTCGATCAATGCGGCCAGCGCGGCATCGTCACCGACCGGAAAAAAGCCCGGGTAGTCATCACCCAACATGCCGATCGAGCCGCTGATTCGACTGGCCAGCACCGGTATCCCACTGGTGACTGCTTCGATGATGACATTGGCACCGCCCTCCATGATGGACGGCAGCAGCAGCACGCGACCGCGACTGATTAGTTGTCGGGTGGCGGCGTGCTCCAGTGCCCCCAGCATTTTTACTCGAGCATCGCGCGCCGCAGCCTGCATGAACTGCGCGCGGATCGCGTCGTCCTTGGTGTCACCCACATGCAGCAGTCGCAGCCTGGGATCGTTCAGCCGGGCGAGCGCGCGCAGTGCGGTCATCGGGTCTTTCTCGGCGCGCAGGTGACCGACCAGCAGCAAATCAAAACTGCGGCGGCGCGCGGCCTTGGGTTTAAGCGTGGCCGCCGATTGATAAATAACCTCGGTCTTTTTACGCAGCCTTTCATCAAGCATTGCCACGCCCGCCGATTGCAGTACGACCAGCCAGCGGGCAACTTCGAGTGACTTTTGAGCGCTTTGGTCGACGCGAATATCGCGATACAGATCGGTTCCAGTCAGGACTACGACACAGCTTCGACCTTCAGCAGCGAACGCATGAATCGACGGTGCCGAGCGGCGCGCGTGCAGCGCGATCATGAGATCTGCCGGTGCGCCGTCCCAAACGGTGGCGACCTGGACCTGGACCTGGGCGTGGCCGGCCAGAAAGCCGGACCAGCGGCGCGCGGTTTGCCAATTGCCGTTTTTTAGCGCGGCTAGGGCAGGCGTAATCAGTACCACCCGTGGGTGTTGCCGGCTAGCGATCATGTTGGGATCATATCGGGATCATGTCGGAATCATCGCGGACGCGGACCAAGGCTTGCGAACTCGGGAATGGTTTAATAGCACAAATTTACTGACGGTGGGGTCAACGCGTGCGCAGTGCTGGTCGAGTCGAACTCAGGGAAGGTTTGCAGCAGGTACGCGCGCAGACCTTGCAGTTGATCGCGCATTTGCAGCCCGAGCAATGGCAGGTTCCGTATCTGTCGACGATTAATCCGCCGCTTTGGGAGATTGGCCATATCGGCTGGTTTCAAGAGTACTGGTGTTTGCGCCGCCGCGAGCACGCGACGCTGGCAGCCTGCGTGTTGCCAGCCTGTGTGTTGCTAGACGGCGATGCCTGGTTTGACTCGCGCACGCTCGATCATGCGGCGCGCTGGACCTTGCCACTGGCCAGTCATGATGACATTTATCGCTATCTGGACCAGGTGCTTGAGCGCACGCTTGATGGCCTGCAAGAGGCCAACGAGACGCCGGCCGGGCTGTACTTTTATCGGCTGGCGCTGTTCCATGAGCAAATGCATGTCGAAGCTCTTGCCTACACCTGGCAAACGCTGGGCTTCGGCCTGGGCCTGCAGCAACAGATGCCCTTGCAAGATGCTGATGATGAGAACGCTCATCCTATGCAGTACCTGCCCGCGAGGCGCTGGCAGTTGGGTTCGTCGCCGCAAGAGCCGTTTGTATTCGATAACGAAAAGTGGGCGTACCCAATCGATGTAACGGCCTTCGAGATCGCCAATCAGCCGATCAGCAATGCTCAATACCGCCAGTTTGTACAGGACTCCGGCTACGCGCAACCACAGCTTTGGCCGGCCGACTATTTTGCGCAATTGCAGTTTGAAGGGCGGCAAATGCCGCGTTACTGGCGCGCGCGCGATGGCCGGATTGAACGGCAGCGCTTTGGCGTTTGGGAAACCTTGCCGGCCAATGAAGCGGTGGTTCACGTCAGTGCGCGGGAAGCCGAAGCTTACTGCCGCTGGGCAAATCTGCGACTGCCGACCGAAGCCGAGTGGGAGATCGCTGCGCACCACGGCGACCGGTTCACTTGGGGTGACAGCGTGTGGGAATGGACCGCCAGCAGCTTCGAGGCGTTTGCGGGCTTCCAGGCCGATCCCTATGAGGAGTATTCGCAGACCAGCTTCGGCAATACGCGTGTCGTCAGGGGTGGCTCCTACCTGACACCACGGCCCTTGGTGCATCCCAAATTTCGGAACTTTTTCGAGCCGACGCGCACCGACCTCTTTGTCGGCTTTCGGACGGCGCGCTCAATCGAATAAACCGATTGAGCATACGCTCACGATGGGTCGACCGGCAAGGCCGCCATGCCGCCCAGTACGGTGTTGAATCCACCATCGACATAAGTGATTTCAGCACTGACGCCGGCGGCCAGATCGGACAGCAAGAAGGCCGCAACATTGCCAACGTCGTCAATCGTCACATTGCGGCGGATCGGCGCGTTCTGCGCGACAAAATCGAGCAGCTTCGAAAACCCTTTGATTCCGCTGGCCGCCAGTGTCTTGATCGGGCCGGCTGAAATGCCGTTGACGCGAATTCCTGAACTGGCACCCATACTCTCCGCCAGATATCGGATTGATGCCTCCAGGCTGGCCTTGGCAACGCCCATGGTGTTGTAGTTCGGCACCATCCGTTCGGCGCCGAGGTAGGTCATGCTGAGCACCGAACCACGGGCGGCCTTTAGTTGTGGCAGCGCTGCTTTTGCGCAGGCGATCAGGCTGTAGGCGGAAACATCGTGCGCGATTCGGAACGCTTCGCGGCTCGACCCTTCAAGGAAGTCGCCGGCAATCGATTCGCGCGGCGCAAACGCAATGGCATGCACCAGACCGTCGAGCTTCGGCCAGGGTTCGCGCAACTGGGCAAACAGCGCGTCAATCTGCGCATCTTCAGCGACATCACAGGGCAGCACCAGCGCACAGCCGAACTCGGCCGCCAGGTCAGTAACGCGGCCCTTGAATCGATCGTTCTGGTAGGTGAAGGCAAGTTCGGCGCCTTGCGCATGACAACGGCGGGCAATGCCGTAAGCAATCGACCGATTCGATAACAAGCCCATGATGAGGATGCGCTTGCCCTTGAGAAAAGCCATAAAGTGTCTCCGCTACAATGCCAATTGTTACTCAACAGTATTGTCTCACGAGCACTATCTGACTACGTTTTTCATTCGATGCTTGATGGCGTTGGCCGCGCTCACGCACAGTGCGCCAATCTGGGCAGCGTACGCAATGGCGCTGACCGGCGCGCCGAAATACCCGGCCGATTTCCGCTCGTTTGATTATGTCAATCCGGATGCCCCTCGTGGCGGTGAACTGAACCTGGCGGCGATTGGTACCTACGACAAGCTGAACCCGTTTACTTTGAAGGGCATTCCGGCGTCGAAGATCAATGCCTTGGTGTTCGATACGCTGACCTTGGCCAGTCTCGATGAAGCCAACACCATGTATGGCTTGCTGGCCGATGATTTTGTGCTGGCGGCGGACCGCCTGTCGATCACCTTCCGAATTAATGCCAAGGCGCGTTTTTCGAATGGCGATCCGGTGCTTGCCGAGGACGTCAAGTTCTCGTTCGATACCTTGCGCAGCAAGATGGCGGGCCCGCTCTGGCGTCAGTATTGGCAGGATGTCAAACAGGCGACCGTACTTGAGCCGCGCTTGATCCGTTTCGAGTTCGAACGGCGCAATCGTGAATTGCATATGATTGTCGGCAGCGTGCCGGTGTTCTCGAAAAAGTGGTTGGCTGGCAAGCCGTTTGATGAAGTGGTTCAAACGCCACCGATTGCCAGCGGTCCTTACACCGTTGAAAAATTCGCCCTCGGCAAAGCCATCACCTACAAACGCAACCCGGACTATTGGGCCAATGAGCTGGCGACCCGGCGCGGTCAGTTCAACTTTGATCGAATCAAGTACGTCTATTACCAGGACGAGTTTGCGCGTATCGAAGCCTACAAGGCCGGTGCGTTTGATTTTGTGCATGAAAACTCCGCGAAAAACTGGGCGCGCGGCTACTTCGGTAAAAAGTTCCAGGACGGAACCTTGATCAAAACCGAGTTGCCCACCAGCAATGCGCAAGGCATGCAGGCCTTCGTCATGAACACCCGCCGGCCGATCTTTGACGACGTTCGGGTTCGCAAGGCGATTGTCCTGGCGATGGATTTCGAGTGGATGAATCGCCAGCTTTTCTTCAATCAATATGTCCGATCGTATTCGTACTTCACCAATTCCGAGTTGGCCGCGCGCGGTTTGCCGTCGGCCGAAGAAATAAAACTGTTAACGCCGTTTCGCGGGCAGGTGCCTGAGGAAGTGTTCGGGCCGGTGATCGAGCCGCCAAATACGCACCCGCCGCGCACCTTGCGACAGAACTTGCTCGACGCTCGTGACTTACTGGCGCAGGCCGGCTGGACTTATCGTGAGGGTGCCCTGCGCAATGCGCAAGGCCAGGCCTTCGAGTTCGAGCTGATCAATAACCTTCGTACCTGGGAGCGACTGATCGCACCGTTTTCGCGCAACCTGGAGAAACTCGGCGTAAGCCTCAAGTTACGAACCATGGATACCTCGCTCTATAAAAAGCGTGAGGATGAATTTGATTTCGACATGACCGTGAACTGGTGGCTCTCCAGCCAAAGTCCGGGTAATGAGCTGTACAACAATTTTTTCAGCAAATCGGCCGATGAGAAGGGCGCTGATAATTTCGCCGGCATCAAGAGCCCGGTGGTTGACGCGCTGATTGATCGCATCATGCAAGTTAATAGCCCGGAGGAGCTGGTGACCGCCTGCCGTGCGCTTGATCGCGTGTTATTGGCCGGTCACTACGTGGTGCCGCATTTTCACAACAAGGCGCATCGGGTTTCGTACAAGAGCACGCTTGATCGACCTAAACAACTGCCGTTGTTTTATCAGTCGGAGAACTGGGTGATTGACACCTGGTGGTTCAAGGCGTCCGCCTCCGGTAATGCAGCCGGCCGTAAAACAAGCGCGCGCGATTCAAGCGTCGGCTCTGTAGCCGTCCGTTAGGCGAGTTCGAACCGGCCCATGTTCGTTTATATTTTGAAGCGCCTGCTGCTGATGATTCCGACCTTGTTCGGAATCTTGCTGATGACCTTTGTCATCGCGCAGTTCGTGCCCGGTGGTCCGGTTGAGCAAATGATTGACAGCCTGCGCGGCGAGGGCGTGGTCAAGGGCGAGGTGTCCACCAGCTCCAGCTTGTTTCGAGGCAGCAAGGCGATTGGCGAGGAAAAGATTCGCGAGATCAGGGCGCTCTACGGCTTTGATCGACCTGCGCCCGAACGGTTCTGGCTGATGCTCAAGAGCTTTGCGCAATTCGATCTGGGCAAGAGTTTCTTTCACAACAAAAGTGTTTGGACGCTGATCAAGGACAAGTTGCCGGTGTCTATTTCGCTCGGCATCTGGGCGTTCTTGCTGACCTATCTGATCTCGATTCCCTTGGGCATTCACAAGGCAGTGGTACACGGCTCGCGGTTTGACGTGATCACTAGCACCTTGATTTTGATTGGCTATGCAATACCCGGCTTTGTGTTGGGTGTGGCACTACTGGTGTTGTTTGGCGGTGGCTCGTTTCTGCAGCTCTTTCCGCTGCGCGGACTGACCAGCGATGATTGGGATCAGTTGAGCTGGGTCGCTCGTGTGCTGGACTATTTCTGGCATTTGGCGCTTCCGCTGACCTGCCTGGTGGTCGGCAGCTTTGCGGTGACTACCTTGCTGACCAAAAATACCGTACTTGAGGAAATTCGCAAACAATATGTCACGGTCGCTCGAGCCAAGGGTTTAAGCGAGCGCCGTGTCATGTTCAAACATGTCTTTCGCAACGCGCTCATCCCGATTGTGACGGGTTTTCCAGCGGCCTTTATCGGTGCGTTTTTTACCGGATCCTTGCTGATCGAGACCTTGTTCTCGCTTGATGGCCTGGGCTTGCTGTCCTACGACTCGGTGATCAAACGGGACTACCCGGTGGTGATGGGCACACTCTATGTGTTTTCTCTGATCGGACTGGTGGCGAAACTACTCAATGACATTGCTTATGTCTGGGTAGACCCGCGTGTTCAGTTCGGAGATCTGGCGACGTGAACACGCCGCCGCCGCTGGGGATAACGGGCGAGCCACGCGCACAGCGGGCAAGCCGATCGTTCTCGCCCGGCCGACGAGCCTGGCTGCGCTTTACCCGTAATCGACGTGGCTACTGGAGCCTCTGGATATTTCTAGTGTTGCTGGTGCTCAGTCTGATGGCGGAATTGCTGTCGAATGAGCGCCCCTTGCTGGTCAAGTATCAAGGCCAATACTTTGTTCCGTCGCTGGTTGACTATCCGGAAACGCGCTTCGGCGGAACTTTTCCGACGCCCACCGATTATCTCGACCCTTTTGTGCGTGATCAACTGGCCAAGGACGGCAATTGGGCGGTGTTCGCACCTAACCCTTACTCCTACAACACGCTGAACTATTTCGCCACCGCGCCGAACCCGGCGGCACCGTCACGAACCAATTGGCTTGGCACCGACGATCGTGGTCGTGATGTGCTGGCGCGCATCATTTACGGCTTTCGAGTCTCGGTGCTGTTCGGGCTGGCTTTGACGGTGATTGGTGTTGTGCTGGGCGTGGCGATCGGTGCGGTACAAGGCTATTTTGCCGGCCGCGTCGATCTGCTGGTGCAACGACTGATTGAGATTTGGGGCTCCTTGCCCGAGCTCTATTTGTTGATCATTCTGGCATCGGTGTTCGAGCCGAGTCTGCTGATACTGCTGATTATTCTGTCTCTGTTTGGCTGGATCGGTCTGTCAGACTATGTGCGCGCCGAGTTTTTGCGCAACCGTGGTCTTGAATTCGTGACCGCCGCGCGCGCCCTCGGTCTGGGTAATCGACAGATCATCTGGCGTCATGTGTTGCCCAACTCCTTGACCCCGGTCATCGCGTTCTTGCCGTTTCGAATGAGTGCTTCGATTCTGGCCTTAACCAGTCTCGACTTTCTCGGACTGGGTGTGCCGCCCAGCACGCCCAGCCTGGGCGAACTGCTGGCGCAAGGCAAGTCGAACCTGGATGCCTGGTGGATCGCGTTGTCCAGTTTTGGCGTGCTGGTTGGAACTTTGGTGCTGCTGATTTTTATTGGCGAAGCCTTGCGCGATGCTCTTGACACACGGCGAGGCTGAGCGTGGCTGAGTCGGTGCTGTTGGAAGTTTCGAAGCTCGGCGTGCGCTTTGTCACGGCCAGCCAGGAAACGCAGGCGGTACGCGATCTGAGTTTTCAGATCAGCGCTGGCGAACGGGTGGCGCTGGTCGGTGAATCGGGATCGGGCAAGACCGTCACCGCGCTGTCAATCTTGCGCCTGAATTCCGACGTTAGTTACAGCGGCGCGATTCGCTTTAACGGTCAATCGCTGCTCGAGATGACCGAGCCGCAAATGCGGGCGATTCGCGGCCGCGAAATTGCGATGATCTTACAGGAACCGATGACCGCACTGAATCCGCTGTTTTCGATTGGCGAGCAAATCTGCGAGGTGCTGGCGCTGCATGAGGCCTTGCCGCGCGCCAAGGCGGTGGATCGTGCGGTAGAGTTGCTAGACTTGGTCCGCATTGGTGACTCACTACGCCGTTTTAAGGCCTTGCCGCATCAACTCTCCGGTGGCCAGCGACAACGCGCAATGATTGCGATGGCGCTGGCCTGCAATCCGAAGCTGTTGATTGCCGATGAGCCTACTACGGCGCTTGATGTCACGATACAAAAGCAGATCGTCGAACTGTTGCTCGATCTGCAGGCGCAATTCGGCATGGCAATTTTGCTGATCACCCACGATTTGCCGCTGGTGCGCAAGTTTGCCCAAAGAGTCGCGGTCATGAAAGACGGCTGTATCGTCGAGCAGGCCGAGACCGCAGCATTGTTTGCCAACCCGTCACAGGACTACACCAAGGCGCTGATCGCCAGCCGACCCGGCCGACTGATCGGCCCGGCGACTCAGAAACCGGAGGAGCTCCTTTCCGCCAAACAATTGGGCTGTGTGTTTATCAGTCGAAAAGGCTGGTTTTCAAGCAGCCGGTTTGAAGCGGTTCGCGACGTCGATCTGAGTTTGTTGCGCGGCCAGACCTTGGGTATTGTCGGTGAGTCGGGTTCAGGGAAAACCACCTTGGGGATGAGTTTGCTGCGGCTGGCCAGTGCCAAGACCCAAGGCGAAATCGTGTTCGACGGACAGCGGCTCGATACGATGAGTCAAAAGGCAATTCGACCTTTACGAAAGCGAATGCAGGTGGTCTTTCAGGATCCCTTTAACTCGTTGTCGCCGCGTATGACGGTGCGCAAGATTATTGAGGAAGGCCTGGCGCTGCATCAACCGCAGTTATTGCCCTTGGAGCGGGTAGAGGCGGTCGTCCGCATTCTGGATGAGGTCGGTTTAACCGGCGATTTTCTGAATCGTTATCCGCATGAATTTTCGGGTGGGCAGCGGCAACGGATTGCGATTGCCCGAGCCTTGATTTTGAAGCCGGAGTTACTGCTGCTCGATGAACCGACTTCGGCGCTGGATGTGTCGATTCAAAGTCAGGTTTTGAGCCTGTTGGTTGAACTTCAGAAGAAATACCAGTTGAGTTATTTGTTTATCACCCACGACCTGGCCGTAGTGCGTGCGATGTCACATCGGGTCATCGTCATGAAAGACGCGCGCATCATTGAATCGGGCGAGACCGAGGCTGTGTTCGCAGCGCCTCAAGAACCGTACACGCGCGAGCTTTTGCAAGCAGCGCTTTAGGAGCCCGGCGTTTCGTTGAGAGCACTTTGGCCGCATTGATTCTGTTAGCCACGTGCCGGCTTGCGTGGACTGTTTGCTTTCACGAGTTTCTTATTGCTTGATTTGCCGACGACCGAGCGGTTTGTCTGCTTATCAGCCCTCGCTGAAATGACCCGTCTGGCCGCCGGTTGCCGGGCGGTGTGCTTTGATCCCTGACTCGTCACAGTGCTGCGGGCTAGGCCAGTGACCGTAGCGCTAGCTTTTTCGGTGGCAATCACCTGTTGTTGCCCATGTTCGGTGGTCAACAAGGTATGGCTGGACGCCGAGCGAACCAGCAAACTGGTGCCCCGAACGACTCGCTTGTTACTGTTCATGGCCGACAGCTTTTGGGCATCAACACCATAACGGCGGGCAATGCTTGTCAGCGTTTCTTTTTTCCCGACCGAATGATGAACTGCCGGATTGTTGACCTGTTCATAGACTCGGGGGGCAACAAAGGACTCGACCTTGCGTTCATCAACCACTGCGCGGGATTGCGGCGCGAGTAAATGGGTGCCCGGAAGAATCTTGGCGGTTTGTTTCAGGCTGTTCGCCTTTTGCAGTTCAGCAACGCTGACGCCGCCGCGCTGCGCCACGCTGTCCAGCGTCTCACCGTCCTTGATCGTATAAGGTTGCCAGCTTGCAAAGGTTTTCTTTGATAGATCGTGTTTGGTCACCGCTGCGACAAAGGCGTCGAGCCGATCGGCTGGCAGCTTGATCTCGTTGTTCTTGGTCGCGGCAATGACTGGCCGGTTATGCGCTGGATTCAGCGCGACAAACTCATCGATCGACATGCCGGCGAACTGTGCCGCCAGTTTCAAATCAATCGGCCGAGTTTTCTCGATGATTACAAAGTAAGGCTTGTTGGGCATCGCCGGCAAGGCCAGGCCGCGTTCGGAAGCGTTGGCAATGATGTTTTTGATCGCCATCAGTTTTGGAATGTAATGGCGGGTCTCATTCGGCATGTCGAGACTCAAATAATCACCGGGTCGCCCGCGCGCCTGGTTCTTGCGAATCGCCCGCCCGACCGCGCCTTCGCCCCAGTTGTAGGAGGCCAGCGCGAGAAACCAGTCCTTGCCATGCATGGCATGAATTTTTTGCAGATAATCGAGTGCGGCGCGGGTCGAATGAACAACATCGCGACGGTCATCTACCCACCAATTTTGGGATAGATTAAACACCTTGCCGGTGGCCGGCATGAATTGCCACAATCCGGACGCTCGTGCCGAGGACATGGCCACCGGGTTCATCGCGCTCTCAACGAAGGGTAGTAATGCGAGTTCGGTAGGCAAGCCGCGTTTTTCGACTTCTTCGACAATATGAAACAGATAACGGCCGCCCCGCGTCATCATCCGGTCCAGATATTCGGGCTGTTGCAAGTAGAATTTTTCCTTCTCCGCCACCAGCGGCGAATTCAGTGCCGGCAGTGCGAAGCCTTTCCGAATGCGGACCCAAAGGTCGCGATCGGGCAAGGGCTTTTGCGGCGCAATGACAATCGCGGCCTGACTGTCGTCTGCCATCGCGTCGTTGTCACGTTCGATCGGGCGTGCGCTGCCCGTCGAGTCGGTCGCCGCGGTACTGCCGGCTGGGCCGTCAGACGTCGCGCTCGAAGACGGCTTCGCTAGAGACCCTTTCGAGTCGGATGGTTTGGCTTCTAAGGCCTTGCTTTCGACACTTCTGGAGTCTGCTGACTTGGCATCGGCCGGTTTGGCGTCTGCACCACCAGACAGCGATGGTTTTACGCCCTTGCTGGCACCGGGAGGCGCGGCGGTTTTGACTTCTGGCGCGGCAGACGCCGGACCCGGGTTGGGTAGGGTCGAGCAAGCGGCGAGTCCGAGCATTGTCACTGACAGCGATATCAAGGCGACCGATTTGATTCGACTCGGTACTGATCGGACAACAATTTTCCATCGACATTCAAGTCGATCCGGTAGGATCAGAAACGTCAAAGCGGCCTCTAGTTTTGATTTTTCGCTGGTTTTCGAAGGATCGTAGACAAACGCCTTGAACCGGTCAAGCCTGGTTCGCCGAAACCGCAACGCAGCACTACGATTGTTGCCTCGCCAGCAACGGTTCGGTCGCGAATCCGTTCGGCAGGCGTCTACGATCCTGCCGTCGCGTACCGTTCAGGCCTGCGACCGGAGCACCAAGTAGCGGAATTTTGTCATCGACGCCTGATATGCTGCTTGACTATCAAGCGTTCGAAGCAAAATAATAACATTACAATTTTGAGGGGTATGCGCTTTGACCGGCGCAAGCAAGATTCAAGCATGCAGCAAAAGATCAGTCCCGAAGTATTGGTTGAAGCCGCAAGCGACCCCTGGTCGCGTTGGGTGGCGTCGCCTATGGGAAGCTACGTGTTGCGCTGGGAGCAGGCGCAGCTCGATTTGGCAGTCAGCGATGTCTTCGGGTTTCACGCCATTCAATTAGGCTTTGCCGAGCTCAGTGGCTTGCGGAACAATCGAATGGGTGACCGGATATTAATTCTGCGACGCGGTGACTCCACGCCTACTGATACGACCATGGCCGAGTCCTTCGGATCGAGGATAGTGCTTGAGCAATTTGAGGATTTGCCGTTCGCCGACAGTTCGGTGGATCTGCTGGTATTGCCGCACGTACTTGAGCTGGCTGGCGATCCGCATCAGGTACTGCGGGAGGTGGCTCGCGTGTTGCGCCCCGAAGCGCGGGTGATCATCACCGGCTTTAATCCGGTCAGCCTGTGGGGCGCGCGCGATCTCTTTCTGCGCCCCTTTGGCCGACCCTTGATTCCGGTCGAACACAAGTCAATCAGCGTGCCGCGATTGCGTGACTGGATGGGATTGCTGAGTTTCGAGCTCGATCAAACGCGTTACGGTTGTTACGCGCCACCGTTTCGCAAACAAAAGACGCTCGATCGCAGCGCGTTTCTGGAGCCGATTGGCGATCGCTTCTGGCCGATTTGTGGGTCGGTCTATGTGCTGTGCGCGGTCAAGCGTGTCCGGGCGATGCGGCTATTGGGTCCCGCTTGGAAGAGTGACCCACACCGCCGCCGGGCCGCAGTAGTGGCGGCACCGCGGTTTGAAGGTGGTGCTAACGTAACGCCGCCCACAAAGTGCGAGAAATCCAAATAATGTCCTCTGTGGTCGAAATTTTTACCGATGGTGCGTGTAAGGGAAACCCAGGTCGAGGTGGCTGGGGCGCATTGTTGCGCGCTGCAGGTCAGGAAAAAGAACTGTTCGGCGGTGAGCCTCTGACCACCAATAACCGGATGGAACTATTGGCGGTGATTCGCGCGTTGCAGTCGCTGACCAGGCCATGCCAGGTGGTTGTGCATACCGACTCGCAATATGTGCAAAAAGGCATCATGCAATGGATTCACAACTGGAAGCTTCGCGGCTGGCGAACCGCCGATAAGAAGCCCGTTAAAAATGTCGACCTTTGGCAGCAGTTGGACCAATTGCGCGAAGGCCACGAGGTTGAGTGGCGCTGGGTCAAGGGTCATGCTGGCCATGAAGGTAATGAACGCGCCGACGCGTTGGCCAATCGGGGCGTCGGCACACCGGGTTGAAAAGAATTTGCAATTCTGACGGTATTCAGTGATTCGCCGTCAGCACACTCCGTGCTAAAGTCGGATGACTCTGTGAGCACGCTATGAAACGAACTTTTTTTGCCGTCCTAGCAGTGACGCTGATGGGCCTGCTTGGCTGGTTCGGTTATCAGTATCAGCGTGGCGCTGCCAAGCCGGTTGAAATTGCCGAACGCCCAGTCAATCGGCCAACCGCCGATAGTGGTGGTATGCCCGCCGCCAAAGCCGGCCCGCCGGTAGCACCAGCGACGGCTGGCAGTAGCGGAGGCGGCGGCGCAGGCGGCGCGCGCGGACCGGTAGGGGTTGAGGTGGCCAGGGCGGAACAGCTTGACTTGGCCGAGGAGGTGACCGCAGTCGGCAATATGCGCGCCAATGAGACAGTCATGATCAAGCCGGAAATTGCCGGTCGCATTGACAAAATCTCCTTCACCGATGGTGCCCGGGTTACTCGCGGTATGGTTCTGGTGCAACTGGACAGCAGCGTTACTTCGGCCGAGGTAGAGCAGGCGCGCGCCGAATTGGCATTGTCGCAATCGAGCTATCAGCGCACGGTCGAGCTGGCGCAAAAGAATTTTGTCAGCAGCAGTGCCTTGGATCAAGCCAGTGCTAATTTGAAGATCCAGCAAGCCAAGCTCAAGCTCGGTGAAGCACGGCTGTCAAAGAGTCAGATCAAGGCACCGTTTGCCGGGGTGCTGGGACTGCGTAATGTCAGCCTGGGTGATTTTGTCAAGGATGGTGCCGACTTGGTCTTGCTGGAAGACGTATCAACCATGAAAGTCGATCTGCGCCTGCCGGAGCGTTTCCTGGGTCAATTAGGCAAGGGCCAGGCGGTGCAGATTGCCGTCGATGCGTTTCCGGGCAAGACATTCAAGGCGACCATTAATGCCATAGACGCGCAGGTCGATGTCAATGGTCGCTCGGTGACCGTGCGCGGTGTGCTCGAGAATCCCGAAGGCGTTTTGCGCTCGGGCATGTTCGCCAAAGCGCGAATCGTATTAAAAACCAAGGCGAACGCGATCGTGGTGCCAGAAGAGGCGCTGGTACCGGTCGGCACTGATATTTTCGTCTATCGGATCGAAGGCAAAAAGGCGATGCGGGTGAAAGTCGCGACCGGCATTCGACGCGATGCCAAAGTCGAAGTCATCGGCCCAATCGCGGTCGGCGATCAGGTGGTGACGGCCGGGCAAATCAAGTTACCGCGCGATGCAATGGAAGTGCGCATCATCGAAGCGGGCCGTCGACCTGGGTCCGGCGCGCCCGGCGGAGCGGGTGTACCCGGTGGTCCCTCGGGTCCTGCAGGTGCTGGATTAGGTTCGACTAAACCGACCGATACGGCCAACTCGGCTGCCCCATCGAAGGCAGGTGGTTAATGGGCTTGTCCGAATTCTGTATCAAGCGCCCCGTTTTTGCGACCGTCCTGTCGCTGGTGATTGTGCTGTTGGGCGTGGTGAGTTACGGTCGGCTGTCGGTGCGCGAATATCCGAAGATTGATGAGCCGGTGGTAACGGTCGACACGCGCTACCTGGGCGCTTCATCCGAAATCATTGAGTCGCAAGTTACCAAACCGCTCGAAGATTCAATTGCCGGTATCGAGGGCGTCGAGGTATTGACCTCAATCTCGCGACCTGAGCAAAGTCAGATTACGGTGCGGTTCCGTCTGGAACGTGAACCGGACGGTGCCGCCGCCGATGTTCGTGATCGCGTGGCACGGGTTCGTTCGAAGTTGCCGCAGTCGATCGATGAGCCGGTGATTGCCAAAGTCGAGGCCGATGCCAATCCGATTATCTGGCTGGCGTTCTCAAGCGATGTGCTGACGCCGCTTGAGGTTTCGGATCTTGCGAATCGGATTGTCAAACCGCGCCTGCAAACCTTGCCCGGTGCCGCCGATGTACGTATCTTCGGTGAACGAAAATTCTCGATGCGCGTCTGGCTTGATCCTGATCGCCTGGCGGCGTTCAAGTTGTCCCCCTCGGACGTTGAGGACGCGCTCAGACGCCAGAACATTGAAGTACCGTCCGGTCGAATTGAGAGTCGGCAGCGCGAGTTCACCGTGGTATCGCAAACCGATCTGCAACGGGTGCAGGACTTCGAAGCGGTTATTGTCAAGACTTCAAACAGTTTTTCGGTTCGCCTGAAAGATGTCGCGCGGATTGAACTGGCACCGTTGAACGAACGAATTTCGGTCCGCTTTAACGGCCGCAATGCGGTCTCGATGGGCGTCATCAAGCAAGCGACCGCCAACCCATTGATCCTGGCGCAGGCGTTGAAGGCCGAGTTACCGCGCCTGCAGGCCGAGTTGCCGGCCGGCGTTCAGGTTGCCATTGCCAACGACAACACGCTGTTTATCGAACGCTCGATTCAGTCGGTCTACAGAACGATTATCGAAGCGGTGGTGCTGGTTGCTTTGGTCATTTTTCTGTTCCTGGGGACGATTCGCGCCAGTCTGATTCCGCTGGTCACCATTCCGGTCTGTCTGATTGGTGTGTTTGCGCTGATGTCAGCCGCCGGCTTCAGTGTGAATACGCTGACCCTGCTGGCGCTGGTGTTGGCGATTGGTCTGGTGGTGGATGACGCGATCGTGGTGCTGGAGAATATCTACCGGCACATTGAAGACGGCATGAACCCGATCCAGGCGGCGTTCAAAGGTACCAAGGAAGTTGGTTTTGCGGTCATTGCGATGACCATGACCCTGGCGGCGGTGTTTACGCCAGTGGCGTTTACGACGGGTCGAACCGGCAAGTTGTTTATTGAATTCGCGTTGACCCTGGCCGGTGCGGTGATCATTTCCGGTTTTGTCGCGCTGACCTTGTCGCCGATGATGTGCTCGCTCCTGCTAAAGCACAATCCGAAGCCGAATCTGCTGGTCCGCACAATTGACCGATCGATGGCGGGGCTGGCAAGGGGCTATGCCGGCCTGTTGCGAATTTCGCTGCGACATCGCTGGATCGTTTTGTTGATTGGTGCAGCGGTCGGTTATGCGAGCTTCTATCTTTGGAGTACCACCAAGAAGGAGTTGGCGCCGATTGAGGATCGCGGCACGATTGTGTCGATCTTCAACGGACCGGACGGTGCGTCCGTCGATTACACCCAAAAGTACGGCCTGCGCATCGAAGCACTGGCCAATGGCATACCGGAAATCGACCGCATTTTTGTGGTGGCTGGCAGCCCGACGGTTACTCAGGGCATTATGTTCACCCGACTGACCGATTGGAATACGCGCTCGCGCAAAGCCGTTGATATCGCCAAGGAGTTGCAGCCGAAGCTGTTGGGTATTCCCGGAGTCATGGCGTTCGCAGTGCTGCCGGGCTCGTTCGGCGTG
>JANORY010000215.1:0-2460 GCA_031415535.1 Burkholderiales bacterium
GAAGTAGGCAAAGCGGTTCACCTCAATGACGTTACGCTGCCCAAAGGGGTCACGGTTATTTTGCACGGCAAGGACAATCCGGTTCTGGTCACAGCCTCGATGCCGGGCGCGGTCGAAGAAGAGCCCGTCGCTGCTGCACCGGCTGCCGCCGCTGCACCTGCTGCCGTCAAGAAAGACGAGAAAAAGGACGATAAGAAGTAAAGTCACTTCGGTTCACTACAACCCCTGAGCGCAGCCTTGTGCCTCAGGGGTTTTTTTGTTGAGTAAGCAGACCTAGGCACGTTGCCAACCCATCTATGAACCCGATCCAGATCATTTGCGGCCTGGGCAATCCCGGCGATGAATATGAGCACACCCGACACAACGCTGGCTTCTGGTTTGTTGATGCCTTGGCACGCGAGTGCGGCGTCAGTCTGCGAAAAGAGGCAAAGTTCTCCGGTTGGATTGGCAAGGTCCAGCTCAATGGTCACAGCGCTTGGCTTTTGAAGCCCAACACCTTCATGAACCGATCCGGCAAGGCACTCGCTGCACTGGCAAATTTTTATCAGGTCACGCCCGACTCAATTTTGGTGATACATGACGAGCTCGATCTGCTGCCTGGCGCGTCGAAGATGAAACAGGGTGGCAGTCACGCCGGTCACAATGGACTGAAGGACATACAAGCGCTATTGGGCAGCCAGCAATTTTGGCGCATTCGCTTGGGGATTGGCCATCCCCGAACGCTTGCGCTGAATCAGGAGGTCATCGACTTTGTACTGCATCGGCCAAGCCGCGAACATCGAGCACTGATTGATGCTGAAATCGATCGAGTTTTGACGATTGTTCCCAGTGCCTTGGCCGGTGAATTGAACGCGGCTACGATGAAGCTTCACACCCGGCCAAAAATCATTAACAAAGATAGTGCTGAAACGGGCGGCGATCAGTCGCCCACGTCGAAAGCGCCACCCAAGCCGAAAGCGCCACCTATGCCGAAGGCACCACCGAAGCCGGATTAGTGCCCTGGCCTACGGCAATTCAGGTTTGCGGCTTGCCCGCCAGAAGATTCGAGATTCCGCTCAGCACTTGCCCGGTCGGGCCGACAGCAGCACCTGATTCGCAATGACCGGTTTGGTCATCGAAGAAAAAGTCCGGCTCAAATTGCTTGAGGAACGGCCCCTTTTCCAGACCCCCCAGAAACATCGCTTCATCGACTTCAATGCCCCAATCCATTAAGGTGCGGATCGCTCGTTCATGGGCCGGCGCGCTGCGGGCAGTCACCAGCGCGGTGCGGATTCGAATGGTACTGGCTGACGGCGACGCTAATCGGCGCGCGTGTGGATCGAGCAAAGGACCGTCGCTGGCGCGCTGCAACCGATGTAATGCCTCAAGCAAGGGTTTAAACGGTCCGGATGACAGCGGCCGACGCACATTTAAAACTTCATGGCGTTGGAAGGCCGGCAAGCCTTCACTTTGGAAGACCCGCTCGGACTCATCCGAGAACAATACGGCATCACCGTCAAAGGCAATTCTGATTTCACTCGGATGGGACTCGGACGCCTTGACCGATTCGGGGAACACACGCGCCGCCGGAAAGCCAGCCTCGAGCGCCGCTCGGACATCGGTTTC
This sequence comes from Burkholderiales bacterium, assembly GCA_031415535.1. Lineage (GTDB taxonomy): Bacteria > Pseudomonadota > Gammaproteobacteria > Burkholderiales > Burkholderiaceae_E > JANLTP01. Next base: position 1,606 of record JANORY010000215.1, read on the forward strand.
ATTGGCCGAGAGAAACAGGTTTGCTTTAAGCGGTGCCAAATAGGGCCAAGGGGTTCTGCCGCGCGTAAACACGCCGCGTTCGATCCGCAGGCCCGCTTGCTGCGCCGATCGGAACACGCGCAAGCCGCTGACCGGATCATTGCGCGACACCACCACTACCTCGATCTTGCGCTGCGGCTCGGTCACATCGGGCGCGTCGAACGCGAGCAACTTTCTGACCAGCGCGTAGGCAACGCCGGGCAGCGCCGGCTGCTCCAATCGTTCACGCTGGACGGCCATATAGGCGGCATCGTCATCGCGCTCAAAGACCCGATTCTCTTCTTCAAAATCGAAGATCGCACGCGATGAAATTGCCACCACGAGTTTGCCGTCCAGGGTTACTGCCATCGCGCTGCTGTCATGAAATCATCAAAGTCGATCGGGGGGTGATTGGGGACAAATGGGAAAATGATATAAAGCCATCGACCAATAAGCGACCAATCGTTGAAAGTGTAGAGCATTCGAGTGTTACGTAGTCGCCCCATGCCGGTCCTGCTGGCAATTACCTTTGTTGTTTGGCTGAGTTCATCAGCAGTCAGTGCGCAGCCCGCGACATCCGCGTCAAATCGCGACGTGGCGGGTGGCAACGCCACAACGCAAGACTTCGCAGCGTTTGGCCAGGCAACCTATGTCAACCAGTACAAGCCAGCTTTCGGCGCTCGATACTCCGGCACCAACAGCCTTTCGCCTGACGCCGAACGAAGTTACTCGGCGACCATGACGGCGTTTTTGGGCTGGCGTCCCTGGCGCGACGGCGAGCTGTTCTTCAACCCTGAAGCCGCGCGCGGCGTGCCGCTGTCACGGCTGGCGGGCTTG
>JANORY010000216.1:0-3955 GCA_031415535.1 Burkholderiales bacterium
GGCGCAGGCCGCCTTGTTGCCGGTGACCATGGACGGGCAACGCCTGGGGGTACGCCAGCATCCGCCCCATCAGGGCCAGGACACTGACGCCTTGTTATCAAGCCTGGGCCTGAGCAGCGAGCGGATCGCGACCTTGCGTGAACAACGGGCGATCGCTTAAAGCAAAGACTGCAACCCTAATCTGCAACCATTAACCTGCCGCAATCAAGCACACAGAAATTCATCAAACATTCCGAGAAACCCCGGCGTTCAGGCCGGGGAGGACGGCAAATTGGCCAATGTGACTGGCTCGGGCGTTGATGCCATTACGCGCACCGCAGCGCCTGCCTTGTCCAAGGCGCTGGGGTCGAATGTGGTGGTCGAAAATCAAGCCGGCGCGAGCGGTGTGATCGGCCTGCAGGCCTTGGCGCGAAGTGCGCCGGATGGCTACACCCTGTCGATGGTGTCCAACAATGTCGTGATCTTTCCAAGCGTCATCAAAAAGCTGCCCTTCGATATGCCCGGTGACTTCACCCCAATTGCGCTGGTAGGCACCACCCCGATGGTGTTGGTGGTGAACCCGCAAAAGGTGGCGGCCACCAACAGCAAAGACTTTATCGCGGCCCTGAAAGCCAAACCCGATTTCTACAACTTCGGCTCCGGTGGTTCGGGAACGATCCTGCATCTAGCCGCCGAGATGTTCATCGATGAGGCCAAGGTCAAAGCCAGGCATATTGCCTACAAAGGCGTCGGACCCATGGTGACTGATCTGATCGGAGGTCAGATTGATTTCGGGGTACTGGCTTTGCCCAGTGTGCAGCAGCACCTCAAGTCCGGCTACAACATGGAGGCCTGGTTTGCAGTCATTGGTCCGAAGGGCATGAGCGCGGCCAGCGTGGAGAAAGTGCGTGAAGCGGTGGTAGCGGCCTTCAACGATCCGGCCGTCAAGGAGATGATGGCCAAACAAGGCAACAGCATCAACATCAGCACCACCGAGCACGCGCAAAGCGCATTTCGAACCGAACTGGCGCGCTACGCGGCGCTGGTCAAGAACGCAGGCATCGAGCCGCAGTGATCCTCGCCCTAAACTTCGTAGAGCTTCAGGCTGCGCACCAGCGCGAGAAACTCGATTCGCCGCGCGCCGATTGCCAGGGACTCGACTTGAAGCACTTCAAATGCGGGTTGCGGCATTCTCTGCTTGAAGAGCATCAGGCAGCGGCCCGCGTCGTTCCGTCGTGAGCCGTAACCAATCGCTTGTGCACCTGGATTTTGTCGGTACGCCGCCTGCGACCAGGCACGCGTTTGCGGATAACAAACCGGCGCACTGTCGATCAATTGTGCTCTTGGAATATTCTTTAGACGTGGCAGATCGTGGGTGTGAAAACTGACGTACTGCACGGTCGACGGCAGTCTCAAGGTCACCAGAAAGTAGTATCGCAGCGCGTTAACCTCGAAGACACCAGGCGGGGGCAAAATGACATCGTGCAATACTGACTCCATATAGGCCGCATCAGTGCTGTTGGCAACGTAGTAGGTGTGCACGGGGGTGCCATCCAATTCATGAATCGGCGCGAATCGGGTGCTCCCCCAACCCTCTGAAAACGTATCGGCCGCCGTGTAAGGATGTCCGAAGGTGCTGAGAACGTGATACCAGACGCCGACATCTTCCGGACTCAGCGCGCACACAGTGAAGTCTTCGCTCGGGCCAGGTACCGGTAGGCGAAGGTTCACGCCACGTAGCTTGCGAGCCTCTGCGCGGCCGCCTTTAATACGTGAGCGCGCAGGTCAAGCGCATCCTTTGGAGGCATAGGTAGGCCATTTTTGTCGCCGGGTCTCGCGATCCAGCCATTTGGAAAGTGAAACCAGGCCGCAAGGACCCACGAATCGGCTACGTTGCCAAATGCCTTGAGGATTTCTTTGATGATCGGTAGCGGCTGAAAGAGCGCGTCGAACTGGTAGCGCGCGAAATATTCCTTGCCGCCATAGTTGACGCTGAAAAGTCGACCTCGGCGCTTCCAGTCACTGGCCGGATGCGACTTATTCGCGGGTGGCTCGGCTTGCAGCGCGTTGATCTCCTCGCTGGCGATCCAATCGGTGTTCCCAAAAACTTGATTGACCGTGTTCATGCGCTGTATCCGATCTTGAATCAGCGCAACACTCGGCTCGAGCATTCCCGTGGCGAGCTCGGCCAAGCGGTCGGCGCGCTGCAGCACCGCAAGTTGGCCGGTGCCCGCCACAACTGCAAGTGCACGTTCGACGGCTTCAAGCACCGAGGAAACCGCTGCGGGGTCGACATTGCGCGGAATGCTCACTTTGAGCGTGCTCAAGGCGCTGCCGTCAGTCCCGCCGACAAAGCCACGATTGTCGGCCAATTTGACGTCGGAAACGAAGGGTAGGGGAGGATGCATTTGCCGTTCGAGTTTGCTGATCAGTTGCTTTAAAATGACAATAATGCCAAGTTATACCTAAGTTTGGCAAAATTGGCAATACTTACTTGGTGTCGTTACTTGGCGTCAGCGTCGCTGGCGCGATCGCGGACAACTCGTACTCGCGCGAAATGCCGCCTGTACTGCACGGACGAGCGAGGGGTGCAGCGTACCAAGTTTCGGGGACTGCCCTTGAGGTGCGGCAGGCGGCACTGTGAACCATTCGGTCGTATAGGGAAGGTCGAGGGCTTGTCGCAAGTCGAACTTCGTGTTGTAGCTGAGGCCTGCGGTTTCGTAGGCCGTCGAATTGCGTTCACGCAGGATGGCGAATTCCCCGCGAAGCAACGCGGTAGTGCGCTTACTAATGCCGTAGGCGACTGTGACTGAAAACTGCGGTGCGTCGTCGTCGAAAACCGCCAAAATAAGCGCTGGCCTCGGCTTTGCACGAAGGCTGAAATCGTCAGGAAAGTGGCACCAAACAATCTCGCCCGCAGTGGGCTCGGGCCACCATTGCGAAGTCACGCCTACTTCAACTCAAACAGGCTGGAACGAACCGAATGCTTCTTGCCCTGCGGCGCGCGTGTCAAGGCCTGATGTTCGGATCATCCCAACGGTCAAAGTCCTCGCCGCTGGTTTAGCGGGTCCGAGCGCGTGATGCTCATGCTGTGATCGTAATACCGTGATCGCAAATTTGGTTAGCGTCCCTTGAACACCGGTGCGCGCTTCTCGCGAAACGCCGCTTGGGCCTCACGCGCATCTTCGGTCTTGCCGATTGCTGCGGTCATGTCCTGTTCGTAGCGGTAGCCGTCGCGCAGGCTCATGTCCTCGATAACATTCAACGTGTGTTTGATCATTCGAGTTGAGACCGGGCTTTTCGAGGCGATCAGTTGCGCCGCCGCCATTGCCGTCGGTAGAAGTTCCTCGGCACTGGTACAAGCTTCGATGATCCCCTGGCGAAACAATTCTTCGGCCGGCACTCGATAGCCGGTCAGCATCATGCGCCGCAGCCGCGAGTGACTGAATAGGCGCTGCGCATGCCGACCTCCCCCGAGCAGGCCGACATCGACCTCAGGCGCGCCGATGCTCGCCTTCTCGGAAGCAAACAGGATATCGGCTGAGGCCACCATCGCCAAGCCGGAGCCCAGCGCGGCACCGTTGATCGCTGCGATAACCGGCTTCGAACATTCGCGAATCGCGTGAAAACACTCGCGGGTTCGGCGCGAATGCGCGAGCAAGTCACCTGGCTCTTTGATGTTTTCGGCGCGCCCCTTCAAATCGGCACCCGCGCAGAACTGCTTGCCAGCCCCGGTCAGTACCACGGCGCGAATCTCCTCAATCTCTGAAATCCAATCGAGCGCCTGCGTGAGTTCGTCGTTCAGCACCCGGGTCAGCGCATTGACCGGCGGGCTGTCCATGGTCAACAAGGCCACGTGACCTTCTATCTGGAGCTTGAGTTGGGCAAAAGTGGGTGTCTGCACGACAGGACCTCAAAAGTAGTTGGCAAGGGCAGGCTAAATCAGTGAATCCGAACAAGTCTACGCAATAGCGAG